>CAIRAS010000408.1 GCA_903876615.1 uncultured Holophagaceae bacterium | reverse complement strand
TGGATCTTGGCCATGAAGAAGAACAGGATCGGGCTGTAGACGACCTGGCTGCGGACCTCCTGGAACAGGTCCAGGGCCTCGTCCAGGATCTCCAGGCGGTAGAGCATCTTGCCCAGGAAGAACTTGGCGGTGGTGGCGTGCTTGGAGGTGGCGGCAACGCGCCGCAGCAGCGCGAGGCCATCCTCAGGGCGGCCCAGCTGGATGAAGTAGTCCTCGGCCTCTTGCAGGAAGGTGCCTTCGCCGGTCTTGCGGAAGCCTTCGAGCCAGATCTCGAGGCCCTGGGCCTCCTGGTCCTGGAGGATCATGCAGCGACCCAGGCTGAGGTAGGCGGGCACGAAGTCGGGCTCGTCCTTGATGACCTGCTGGAAGATCTGGGCGGCGTCCTTGAACTGGTCGGCCTCGACCTTGGCGATGCCGACCTGGTAGGCCAGGGCCGAGCCCTGGGCCCGCTCCCCCTGGGTGAGCTCGGCGGCGAAGTGGGCCAGCAGCTTCTTGTGGGCTTCGTTGGCTTCCTCCCAGCGCCGGCCCTCCATGTGGATGGCCCGCAGCCGCCGCCAGGCCCGCAGGGCCTTCTTGGGGTCGTCGGCTGCGAGCTTCTTCAGCACGGCGGCGGAGGCCTCGGGATTCCGGGCGGCCATCAGGGCCTCAGCCAGCTGGTAGCGGGCCTCGACCTGATCATGGTCATCCCGGCAGATGGCTTCGAAGACCTTCACGGCCTCCTCGGTGCCACCGCTCTTGAGGAGGATCTCGCCGAGCAGGAGCCGGGCGGGGATGTAGTCCTTGCGCTGCTCGAGGATGCCATCCAGGATTTCCCGCGCCTGCTTGGGCAGGCCGTGGGCGACCAGATCCCGGGCATCCTGCGCGCGCTCGGAGATGCGCTTCACCAGGCGGGTGTCCGCCGAGTCGTTGAGGCCACGCACCAACCGCACCACTTCCATGATGCCGGTGTAGAGGACGTTCAGCAGGAACCCGAGCAGGAAGGTGATGAGGATGACGCTCTGCAGCTTGATGCTCTCGCCGAAGACCACGACTTCGCGCATGAGCAGGTCATGGTTGGTCAGGTACAGGTTGCCG
Organism: uncultured Holophagaceae bacterium; assembly: GCA_903876615.1. The sequence goes on along the minus strand of CAIRAS010000408.1, from coordinate 12,607 downwards.
AGCACCATCAGGACGAGCAGCAGCAGGACGATGAAGAACACGTTGACAAGGCGCATGGGGGTCCCCGAGAGCAAGGCTCTGCCTAGCATGACACAGTCAGCGGCGGGTCCTCAGCGCCCGGCGTCGGGGCTGTCGGGTCGATCCATCCAGGCCTTCGCCGCCTGGAGGTCCTCCCACACGGCCCGGCGCACATCCTGGGTGTACTGTCGCAGCACGTAGGCCGGGTGGAAGGTCGGCATGACCGGGATCTCGCGGTCACCCACCTTCAGCCGGCGCCACTGGCCCCGCACCCGGGTGATGCCTTCGCTGACGCCCAGCAGCTCGCGTAGGGGCGTGGCACCGAGGGTGACGATGACGGCCGGCTGGAGCAGCTCGAGCTTGCGGCGCAGGTAGCCCAGGCAGGCACGGGCCTCCTCAGGCGCGGGCACGCGGTTGTCCGGGGGTCGGCACATGACGACGTTGGTGATGTAGGTCTGCTCGCGCTTCAGGCCCAGGGCGCCGATCATCTTGTCCAGCAGCTCGCCGGCCTTTCCCACGAAGGGACGGCCCTGCAGGTCCTCGTCCCGGCCGGGGCCTTCACCCACGAACAGGAGCCGGGCCTGCGGATCGCCCTCGCCGAAGACGAGCTTGATGCGGCCCCCGCCCAGGGGGCAGGCGAGGCAGCCGGCAACGGCCCGCTGCAGGTCCTCGAGGCTGCCACAGGCGGCCACGACTTCCGCCGAGGGGCAGGCGGCCGGGTCCGTGGGCGGAACATAGGCCGGGGGACCCTGGCGCGGCGGCGGCGGCGGGGGCGGGGCAATGGGCGGGGCCGGGGTCTGGGCTCGGCGCTCCGGGGCGGCGGGTGGCGCCGGTGCGGCGGGGGTCTGGCGGACCAGTCCCACCACCCCCAGGTCTCCGAGGGTGTCGCGCCAGGCTTGCAGCGGATGGTCCATGCCTTAGCCTAGGGGTCTCGCTCGGGAAAGGGAATGAGAACCCCCCGGATTGCTTCCCGGAGGAGCTGGTCCGGAACTTCCGGCCCACCTGGGGCATCATTGGGCATCGGAGTGTGAATGGCGCAGTCCCCCCAGGAAATCCCGTTCGGCACCCAGGAGGCCTTTCATGCCGCCTTCGCTGAGCTTTATCCAAGGCTGGTGAGCTACGCCCGCCGCTACGGAGCCACTTTCCCGGAGGACATCGCCCAGGAGGCATTCGTCATCCTCATGCAGCGGGAGGTTCCCGTGGAGCATCCCACGGCCTTCCTTTACGGCACGGTCCGCACCCTGTCCCTCACCGAGCGTCGCCCCATGAAGAATCAGAACATCAGCCTGGAAGCGGTGGCTGAGCCCGGCCAGGCGGCTTATGCCGAGGACATGGTCCTCAGCCTGGAGGTCCGGGAACGGATGCGGATGCTTTCGCCCACCTTTCGGCAGGCCCTCTGGCTCTTCGTGGTGGAAGGCCTCTCCATCCGGGAGATCGCGGAGATCCTCGACATCCCCGAGGCCACCGTGAAGACCCGCATCCACCGGGCCAAGGCCCAGCTGAAAGATCAACTCAATCCCGCAGGAGGCGTGCATGTCCTGGTCTGATCCCGCTCGGCGCTTTGAACCCGTCGAGGACGTCCAGTTGCGAGCGGAACTCCGCGACCTGCTGGGCCTCGGGGCCTCCGCGGAAGTACAGGCGGTGGAACCCTCCCCGGAACTCAAGGCGCTCGCCGACGACCTGCGCCGCGAGGCCCTGCGCCGCAGCCGCACCCAGCGCCGGCGACCCACCTGGGGCCTGCTGGCCGCCGCGGCCCTGCCCCTCCTGGCGGCCCTGGCCGGGGTTGGCAACTGGGGTTTCCAGCACAAGCACCGGGCCGACGACCTGGCGGTGCAGGCGCAGCGGCAGGAGCAGGAGCTGACCCGGCTCGCCGCCAGCCATGCCACCGAGGTGGCCCGGGAGCGCCAGGCCAAGGAAGAAGTTCAGCAGAAACTGCAGCTGGCTTCCCGTAAAAACAGCCCCAAGGCAGAGCCCTACCTGGTCATCCCTGTTGAGAAACCCCTGAGGGGCGTCAGCGACGACTACCAGCGGGTGAAGCAGAAACCGTAGTTCGGCACGGTCCTGGCTAGACTCGGGGCAAGGTGTGCCCATGGCCAGCAATCCCCTGCTCCTCCTGATCCTCGTGCTCTCGGCCCTCGCCACGGTGCTGGCTGGCCTGGGTGTGTTCGGCAACAGCCGGCCGCCGGACCCGCGCCTGAACAACCTGCTCAACGACCTGGATGACATCAAGGGCGTGCTCTCCCAGATCCAGAAGTCCGTCATGCAGACCGAGCGGAAGCTGGAGAAGGAGATCCAGGCCGCCCGCAATGAGAACCGCGAAGTGGTCGAGAAATTGGCGGATGTCGTGGACAAGCGGCTGAAAGAGCTCGTCGGCTAGGCGGGACCCTCATCCCGCCTGGCTGTGATTGGAGGGGGTCCAGCCACGCTCGTTCAGGAGCTTGACGCCCTGGATGCGGGTGACCCGGAAGGCCATTTCTTCCTGGTGCAGGTGGCAGAAGGCCAGCAGGTGGTCCTCGTGGATGGTGCGCGGGGACACCCGCCGCAGCTGCGTGCGGTGGGCCGCCGGGGGCAGGTAGGTGAGCTCCACCATCAGGGTGTGGCCCGCGGCGTATTCCAGGATGCGCTGGACCTCTTCGGCCAGCTGGTCCTCGCCGCCCAGGTGCAGCATCGGGATCCGCCGCTGGACTTCCTGGTAGAGCGACGGGTCCTCGTCGTGGAGGCGCTGCAGGGCTGAGCGAACCATCTGCTGCACGGGCTCCAGGTGATGGTTCATGCCCTTCTCGTCCACGAAGGCCAGGGCCGCCAGGGCCCACAGGTAGAGCTTCTCGTCGGAGTCCACGCTGAGGGCCAGGAAGCGGCCGGGCTTGGGCATGAAGCCGGCCTGCTTGAGCAGAGCATGGGCATTGCCGTCGCCGCGGACTTCCACCACCGTGTCCGAGATGGAGGCCAGCTTCAGGGGCCCCAGCTCGGGCCGGAGCTTCAGCTCGTCAGCCAGCTGGGCCGTGCGGGCGCGGATGAGCTTCACACCCTGGTGCACCTCCACCTCGCCCACCCGGCGGGAGAGGTCCTCCAGCAGCTGAAGCAGGGGCTGGGGCAGGGTCTGGGTGGCGGCGCCGAGGCGCTGGCCCAGTTCTTCGAGGGGCACGCCCGAGTCCAGGGCGCGCACCAGGGTGGCATGACTCACCCGGAAGGTGCCCATGGCGTCCAGGGCTTCCACCTCGGCCAGCTGCGCCAGCTGGAGCAGCCGGTGGGGATTCTGCAGCAGGGGCGTCAGCAGCTCCAGGGTGGGCTGCATGATCATGGGCTGCTCCTGCTCCAGGGGCAGCCAGTGGGCCGCGGTGCCCTTGAGGTCCCGCAGCAGATACTCGTGCGCCAGGGCCTCCCCGTGCTCCGTGAGGCGGAGGTGGGCGAGGGTCCCGTCGCCATGGATGATGCCCATGCGGCCCAGGAAGGGCAGAAACACGGTGCGGGTGCGCTCCTCGTCCAGGGGATGCAGGGTCTCCAGGAAGGCCAGGAAGGGCTGGACGGCCAGGGTCTGGCCTCGGCGCTCCAGCAGGTGCTGCATGAGGAAGTGGCGGTCCTCTGCAGGCGGCATGCCCCAGGCTTTGAGGTCGTGCTCGAGCAGACTGGCAAAGGCCCGCTCCGCCACCCATCGGGGCGGATGGCTGGTTACGGCGGGGAGCAGGGTCTCCACCCGGCCGTCCCGGTTCCACAGCAGGCCCAGTCGGTGCAGCAGCGTGAAGAGCAGCGTGGCGTCCTGCTCCTCGTGCAGCATGGCGTTGCGCTGCATGAGCAGGCCCAGCTCCTTCTTGGCGGGCAGGCCGCCCTTGAGCACCCGCAGGCCGGCGACACAGCGCAGCAGGACGCTGGTGAGGGCCAGCGAGAAGCGGAAGGGCTCGGCATGGCGCAGCTTCACTTCCGGTGGAGCCTGGAAGCTGAAGTCGCCATCATCGAAGTCATCCAGGGCATCGGCCACCCGCTCGGCCACGACCCAGGCGGGGCCGTCGGGCAGGACCAGCCCGAGGTCGCTGAGGGTCTTGAGGAGCGGCGAGGCGGGCAGGGTGCCCTCGGCAGCCAGGTGCTTGAGGGCCACCAGGGATTCGCTATCGAGGTCAACCAAGGTGTCGGACAGCCGCTTGTGGTCCTCCAGGTGGAAGACCATGGTCTTCAGGAGACGCATCCGGCCTTCGGTACCCTCTTCCCAGCGGATGGGGATGGGCAGGTGGCGGTGTTCGCAGATGGTCCGGAGCTGCTCATCTGAGCAGTTCGAGAGGAGCTGGAAATGCGTGCGCGGCATAGGCACCCGGAGGACCGTGTACAGAGGATCGAACATTCTCTCACGAAATGGTTTTTTACTCACGCGCGAAAACCGGAGGGCATGCTGGATGCCGGGGTGGGCCAAGCCGGGAGGCCGTCGTGGAAGCTACTCGGCGCTGGTTTCCAGGCGGTGGGTCGGCCCGCTCACGCCATCGCTCAGCACTACCTCGAAGCGCTTCGCATGCGTTGCGAGAGTCTGGCTGCCGCCCCCAAGGACCGCGATCACTTCGCCGCTGTCCGCATCGCGCACCAGGGCCGCGGGGTGCAGCGTCGCATCCCACCGGAACTGGACCTGCTCGGGAGTGAGCCGCCGGGACTCGGGCGCCGGGGCCGCGCGGGCCGCAGCCTTCGAGAGGCCCCGAAGTCCGCTCACGGCCTGGCTTCCCCGCAGGACGCTCAGTCCCGCGACCGCGTCCAGCGTCGGCGCATCCAGGGGCAGTGCCACCAGGAAGTGGCGTTCGCGCCCCGCGGGCGAGCAGCCGATTTCGAGCAGGTCCAGCGGCGTGCTGAAGAGCGTGGAGCCCTGCGCATCGAGGCAGGCCAGGCTGTAGTCCCCGTCAGGGGGTGGTGCGGACGGCAGGGCCCGAGTCCGGAAGGAGGGCAGCAGCTCGACGTTGCCATCTTCGTGGATCAGGCCACGCACGAGGAGGCACTCCCGAGGGGTGGCCAGGGGCTGTACCAGGGGCGCATCCTCGGCTACGACCTTGAGGAAGCCGCTGGTGCCGCCGCGGAAGTCCAGGATCTTCTGGTAGGTGTAGTCGCTGACCCACACGGGGGAGCAGTAAGCCATGATGTCCTTGCAGGTCAGCGGGGACAGCCACTGATTGAGTTCGGTGTCGTAGCCCCACAGCCCGATGAGCCCGCCGGCGTAAGGATAGGCCGGGTCGATGCCGGTCGGGACGTTCGAGCCAGAGGTCGGGCAGGGACTGTGGCCGCGCCCCATGTTGTGCCCCGTCTCGTGGGCGAAGACCTCGGCGAAGTTCCCGCCGTCCTGGTATCCCGTCTTGTCCCAGCCGAGGGCGGTGCGGGAGGTGAAAGCGGAAGATGAGGAAGAGGGCACGTAGCCAAGGCCGGCCACGCCCGAGGCATAGCTCACACTCAGGGCCCCGAAGTAGTAGCGATCCGAGGCACCGTCGGTCTGATGCTTGAGGGCAAGGTCGCTGAGCAGCTTGCTCCAGCCGGTGCCGTCGGAGCTAAGGGTGGAGACTGATCCCGTGAAGGTGACCCCGACGGCCACGTCCACGCTGGCCACCGGATACATCTTGGCGAGCCGGGCGGCCCAGGCATCCTTGTTGGCCGCAGTGACATTACCGTTCCCGCTGGCCAGCACCACCGGGAAGATCGTGGTCTTGAAGATCGGCACCGTGGCGCCCTTCAGCAGGACAGTGAGGGCGTTGTTCGTCTTGTCCGCCTCCGTCACGGCGCCCGTGGCATCCACTTCCGCCAGGAGGCTGTAGCCCGAGCCCAGGGGGGTCGTCAGGTCCGTGCCCGGCACGGGCAGGTTCCAGCTGCTGGTCGCGGTGGTCTCGTCCAGGGCGAGGGGCACGCTGCTACCAGGGGCCGCAATGGTCTTCGGGTAACCCGGCACAGCGACGCCGTTGTTCTTCAGCGTGATCCGGACCGCTGGCGTGGCGGTGTTCGCGGCGTTGGCCAGTACGAAGGCGCGGATCAGGCCGTTCTTCCCGGCGATGATGGGCACGGCATTGTCCAGGGACTGCGTGCTCTGGGTCAGCAGGACTTTCTCCAGGTGGAAGTCGAAGGTGGAGGTTCCGGTGGTGACGGTGAAGGTCCGGGGCACCGATCCTCCGGGCGTGCTGACCACCAGGCTGCCGGTGCTGGCGCCGGATGGCACCGTAAAGGTGAGCTGGCTGGCGCTCCGGCTCGAGAGGGTGAGGGCCTGCCCGTTCAGGGTGAGGGTGGAACTGGCGTAGCCCAGGTAGGTGCCCGTGATGATCACCGGGGTGCCCACGGGGCCTTGGGTGGGGTTCACGCCCGTGACGGTCGGTACGCCGTAGGACACCGTGAAGCTGGTGGTGGAGACCCCTGTCCCTTGGAGGCTGGTGATGCTGATGGGGACGCTGCCGTTGGCCGTGCCCGCGGGGATGACGGTGCTCAGGGTGGTCCCGTCCGTGACGGCATAGGTGGCGGTGAGACTGCCGAGGGCCACCCCGAGGACCCCGAAGAAGTTCCCCCCGGTGACCTGGATGGTCGTCTCGCCCGCGAGGCCCGTGGTGGGCGTGAAGCTGGAGATGAACGGCTTGAGGTCCGCAGCCTGGGGCACTGTGATGGCAGTCGCCACATCATCGACCAGGAAGCTGGTGGCGTTCTGTGCGTCCTCGAGGCTCTTGAACGAGAGGCGGATGGTCCGTCCCTTGTAGGGGAGTAGGTCTGCGGTGACAGCGGTGTAGCCGGAGGCGTTGAGGTTGGATCGGGCGACCAGGGTGCCGAGGGTGGCGTTGGCCGTGTCGAGGGCCGCGACCGTGAGGGTGTCCTTCTCAGTGGTGCCAGTCTCGTCCGTGACGATCTTCAGGTAGAAGCTGAGCGTGGCGGCCGTGGCGGTGGCCGGAATGAAGAAGTCCTGGGTGATCTGGTCCGAGGCCACGATGCCATAGCCGCCCAGCCAGGCGAAGTTGATCCCCAGGTGCGGGACGATACCCGGGTCGGAGGAGCCCGGGGCGTCCTGGATGACGGGGTCGCCCTTCCAGGCCATGGGTGAGAGCTGCTCGAAGTCCCCGTTCATCAGGACCTGGATGGGTGCTGCGGCACTGATGGCCGTGAAGTTGGCAGTGACCGTGAGGTTGCTGGTGACGCCGGGGACCGTGAAGGGGTTGGCGACGCTGGTGGTGACGCCCGCGCCGGTCCAGTTGGTAAAGGTGTAGCCTGCATTGGGCACGGCGGTGACAGGAGTGGCATTGCCGCCCGAGGTCACGGTCTGGGTGGTGCTGCCCGTGAGGGTGCCGCCCGTACCGGCGACAAAGGTGACGGTGTAGGTCGTCACCGCCGGAGCGGGAATGCTGCCGCCTCCCCCACCACCGCAGGTCAAAAGCCACGGCAGGAGGATCAGGGCGAGCAGGCGGAGTTTGAGGCTGGTCACGGCGGGGCCTACTGGGCGGTGAGGGTGCCCACGGTGACGGTAATGCCGGTGATGGCACCGGTGCTGTCGATGACTTGGCACTTGGTGGCATCAGGCGTCAAGGTGATTGTCCCTGGGACCACACCCAGTTTGAGGTCCAAGGCCACTCGCAGCAGGGCGGTATTCAGGGAGATGGGGCTGGCCGTGCCCTTCTGGGCGGAGGTGACCTGGAGGACGCTCCCCGTGACCTTGCCCTTGAGGGCCTGTGGGACTGCGCCGAGCGTGAAGGCCACGTTTTGCACATAGGTTCCAGGAGCATCAGAGGCGGCCACGTTGGCCCAGGTCACCTTGGTGGTATCGGCGGTGAGGGTGGCAGATACGCCAGATCCGGTATTGGCAGGACCCACCAGATCCAGGACCAGATGGGCTGCAGTGGAGAGGGTCGTGTTCTTCTTGAGCTGGTAGCTGCCACTGCTGGGGTCCGTGTAGACCAACGTGCTCGTCAGGCTGGTGAAATTGGCGGTGATGGTCATGTTCTGGGTGACGTTTGCAACCACGAGCGGGTTGGCGGTGCTCCCAGGGAACCCGCTGCCAGACCAGTTGGCAAAGGCGAACCCGGTGTTTGACACAGCGTTGACAGCGGAGGTGCTGCCGCCAGATACCACCGTCTGGGTCGCGGCTCCGGTGAGGACGCCACCGGTCCCCGCAACAAAACCAAGGGTGTACGTCGGTGCAAAGTTGGCCGTGATGGTCAAGGTCTGGGTGACGTTGGCAACGACCAAAGGATTGGTGGTGATGGTTGTGAAACCCGTGCCGGTCCAGTTGACGAAGACATAGCCTTGATTGGCGGTGGCCGTGAGGGAGAGAGTACTTCCTCCTGAGACTATGGTTTGGTTGGTGGTTCCACTCAAGCTCCCCCCCGTGCCAGCGATGAACGTCACGGTATAGGTTGGTGCGAAGTTGGCGGTGATGGTCAGGTTCTGGGTGACGTTGGCAATCACGAGGGGATTGGTCGCGGTGGTGGTGAAGCCCGTGCCCGTCCAGTTCACGAAGACGTAGCCGGGATTGACTGTGGCGGTCAGCGCCGAGGTGCTGCCCCCGGAGGCAACTGTCTGTGGGGTGGTGCCGCTGAGGCTCCCCCCTGTGCCGGAGACGAAGGACACGGTGAAGGTCGGGGTGAAGTTCGCGGTGATGGTCAGGGCCTGGACGACATTGGAAACCACGAGCGGGTTGGAGGTGCTGGTGGTGAAATTGCTACCGGTCCAGCTTGTGAAGGTGTAGCCCGGGCTCGCCACGGCTGTGATGGCGCTGGCACTGCCGCCTGAGGTGACGGTCTGGCTGGCAGTGCCCGTGAGGGTGCCTCCAGCCCCTGCCACAAAGGTGACGGAGTAGGTAGGTGTCGGGGCGGGCGTGTTGCCGCCGCCGCCGCCGCCGCAGGCCGTGAGCAGGCCCAGGGCAAGGAGGAGGCAGCCGGAGAGGAACTTGTTCAGGATGGACATGGTCATCTCCGTCACAGGCCGGCAAGCAGGAGGCTGAGGTCAGCGTCGTTGACGATGCCATCACCATTGAGGTCAGCGGCGGCATTGGCCGTGCCGCAATTCTGGGCCAGGAAGAGCAGGTCGCGAAGATCCACGATGCCATCACCGTTCAGATCCAGGGATTTGACGGTCACCGCAGCTGTTCCTGTCTTGCCAGAGAAGGCATTGGTGGCGGTGACGGTAAAGCTGCCAGCGGTAGTGGCCGTGAAGAGACCGGAGACACTGATACTTCCTCCCCCACTGACGGACCAAGTGGTGCCCTGGTTGGCGGTGGAGAGGCCTGAGACTGTGGCGGCGAACTGCCGGGTGGCACCGATCAGGACCGTTGCCGTGGCAGGGGTGACGGCGACAGTGGCCGAGGCTGGAGCCACCAGGGTGACGGTCGCGGTTCCCGTTCGGGTTGTCGCCGCCTGACTGGTCGCCGTGACGGTGTAGGTCCCCCCAACCAGGCTGGCGGCGCTGAAGAGGCCCGTGCCACTGACGCCGGTGCCTGACCAGGTGACGGCCGTGTTGGTCAGAGGCGTGACTGCAGCGGCAAACTGCTGGGTGCCGCTACCAGTCATCATCTCAAGCGCCACGGGCGTGACAGCCACGGTGACGGCACTGGGAGCCACCAGGGTGACGGTGGCGGACGCTGTGGCGGCCGGCGTCTCCACCGTGGTGGCGGTAACGGTGGCCGAGGTGCCGCTGGCGGGTGCTGTATAGGTCTGGGCCGATCCACTGGCGGTGGGCCCTGCGCCGATGGTGCCCGTGCTGGCGGTCCAGGTCACCGTGTTGGCAGTGCCGCCTGTGACCGCGGGCGTAAAGGCCTGGGTGCCGCCGTAGACCACGGTGGCGGCGGTGGGAGCGACGGCAAGAGAAAGGGAAGTGAGTTGAACCTCCCAGACCCCACGTCCGTACGTCCCCGCCCGGAGGAAGCTGCCGTTGGGTGCGATGTAGAGGTCCCGTGTCGCGACCATGGGCAGTCCATTGCCAAAGCGGGTCCAGGTGCTGCCGCCATCAAGGCTCTGGTAGACCCCGAAGTCGGTGCCCACGAAGAGGGTGTTGGCGCTACCTGGAAGGTTCTGAATCACATGGACGGGGATGCCAAAGGGCAGGCCATTGCTGCTGGTGGCGCTGCCGTCAAGGGTTGTCCAGCTCACCCCGCCATTGCTACTCTTGTAGAGGTGGTGGGCGGTGGCATTGGGGGCCACCGTAGCACCGTAGACAATCTGGTCGTTCTCCGTGTTGAACCAGATGTAGCTGGTATTCAGGGTTCCAGTCGTAATGTCAGTTGAGTCGGCCCAACTGGCGCCACCGTTGTAGGTGACCTGGAAGTGTCCCCCGCTGGTGGCGATACCGACCGCGTTGGAGCTTCGAGAGGCATTCAGATTACGGATGATGCGACCCGATCCAGCGAAGCCGGTCATGGACATGGCGGCCCAGGTGGTGGCGAAGTCCGTGCTCTTGTAGACTAGGCTATTCACGGCTGTGTAGACCGTATCCGGGGCACTGATCGGCCCCAGGGCGATCTTCGGGGCGAAGGGGGCGCTGCTGTTGTTGTTGGACTCCGTGATGCCCGTGGAGGCAGCCAGGAACTGGGAAATACCACCGTTGGTGCTCTTGTAAATGCAGGTGTAGTAGAGGGACCCCAGCATCAGGTCCCCGTTGGTCGGATGGACCACCGTTCCGAATCCGTCACCACCGATCCAGTCCTCAAAGACCCCACTGGTCTGCAGGGCGGTGCCACTGCCCTGACGCACTCGGGTGCCGTTGTCCTGCAGGCCGAGGGTCACGCGCCACTTGGAATCAGCCGGGGTGCTGGCGTTGGTGGAACCGATGTTATAAACCAGGTGAGTGGTCAGCCCCTTGTTGCGGCGGTTGTCGATGAAGGTCAGGTCATCCGTGGTGGTGGGGACTGTGGCCCGCCAGGGGTCCTTGAGGATGGCTAGCCCCCCATCGTTGGCGACAAAAAGGATCCCGTTAGACCAAGCCGTGGCGTGGAAATCGGCGTGGGCATAGGGATGGAGGTTCCCATACCAGTGGGTCATCTGGCTCCAGGTGGAACCACCGTCCATGCTGCGGTAGAGGGCCATGTTGGCACCGACCACAAGGCGGTTGGCGTTGGTGGGGTCCACGCCGAGGCCGTGGTTGTACCAGCCCTGGCCACCGTCGGTTGCCATGCTGGCCCCGGTTCCCTGGAATAGGCCACCGCTGATGGTCGGAGCGGCCATCCAGGTCCAGGTGTTTCCCTTGTCGGTGGACTTGAGGATGCCCCGGGCTATGACCGAGCTGCTAAGGGTAGTGTCTTCCAGGATGCCGTAGGCGGTTGCCCCGTCGCTGGCTGCAGACAAAGTGATGCGCCCCACTGGTACCGTAACACCGGTGACCGTCGAGGCGAGCCAGGTGCTGCCTGCGTCCGAAGAGTAGTAGATAGCCCCAGCGCCTGTTGAAACCTTAGTGGAGCAGATCAGCTCCGTGGCCGAAAGCTTCTGGAGGGTCCAGGCGTCGCCCGTGGCCGGGCCACCTGTGACCGAGGCGAAGGTGGCCCCACCATCATTGGAAAGCTTGAGACCGTCATTGGTGCCCCATAGCAGGCGGCTGGAACTGAGTGGGAGGATGGCATGGGAGCGGGTTGCCAGCCCCAGACCGGTGGCGGCAGTCCAGGTGGTGCCTCCGTCGGTGCTCTTGTAGAAGCCGCGTCCTTCGGCGTCGAAGTTATCTCCCAACCCCACGTAGAGCACATTGCTGTCCACCGGGCTCATGGCCATGGCCCCGATGGCCACATTGCCGCCGCTGCTGCTGGTAGGCAGGCCATCCGTGATTGCGGTCCAGGTCCAGTCACCAACGGCGGTCAGGTCGGCATTGACACACTTGAAAATGCCGCCGCCACTGGTGGCCAGATAGAGGGAGGTGCTAATGGTGGGATGGGGCAGGATGGCAACGGGACGGCCGCTGTCGATGCCCGACCAGGTGGCATCCACGAGGTTCGACGTGGGGCCCAGGTTGACCCAGGTGGGAATCGTTGAGGCTGCTGCGGGGGCGAGGGATTGAAGTCGGAGGCTGCCCGTGCTCGTGGGCAGGAGGTGCTGCCATTTCCTGACTTCTTCGGAGGCGACCTGGTTCTTGAAGTCCAAATATTCCGGCGAGAGCTTGCCGCCGAACCAGTAGAGGTCCCAGTCGCGGCGGAGGTCCGCACGGTCATGCCCACTGAGGGCATCGGGCCCCACCCGGGCCGGTAGGGAGCGACGGCGCAGGACAGGGTTGGTGCTCTCCTGGGCGCCCAGGGGCAGGGTCGCCAGGAGTGCCAGCACAGCCAGATTTCGGAACGTCAAGAGGCCCATGGCAACTCCAGAGAGAACCCCGGGGACGGTGATTGGGACGGAACCGGCGCCAGAGGACTTGGAGAGCATAGAACGCTTCATGCCGAAGAAAATCATACCTTTTCGGAAGAGGGGCAAGCCAATGGATCTACGAGGGACTGGAGTCCCCCTCTGCGGCCCGAGTCCGAAGTCTCTTCGTTGACCGAACCTAGATACCTCTCTACGCTCAAAGGTTTAGGCCTGCCATCACCGTGATCGCCATCCGCCCCGAGAATCCCCTGATCGTCCAGAGCGATCGCACGCTGCTCCTCGAGGTGGCGAACCCCGTGTTCGAGCAGGTGCGGGACGAGCTGGCGCGC
>CAIRAS010000407.1 GCA_903876615.1 uncultured Holophagaceae bacterium | reverse complement strand
CACGGAATACAGCATGCCCATGGAGGGTTCGAGTAGGGCGGCAAAGGCCTGCTCATCGCCCCGAATGGCGGAAGCCACCAGTTCCTGTTCCTTGGTGGGCGGCTTTGGGGAAGCCACGGGAGCCTTGGGGAAGTCGTAGCTTCCGAGGATGGCGGGCTGGTGGCCGAAGGCGTGGGAGAGTCCGGGGCTTCGCCGGAACCTTACCTGCACACCCATGATGGGTTGCTCGGCCTTGCCTGAAGCATCTAATCGGTCGAATCTGGCGATCAGGTTCATGGTGGCGGCTCTCGTGGTCAGCGCCGCGGACTACGGCGCTGCACCATACGGGGCACGGGGCATGCCAGCATGCGTAAATCAGCTAACCTCTCGCACCATTCAAGGTTCGAGAAATTCACCCTCCGCAAGAGCACTACGACAATTCGTGAACTACGAAATATCGTTGCTACCCACAACGTGCTCTCGTAGTCTCACGGGATGCCCAAGGACCTGGTCCTGCCTCCTAACGAACCAGAGCGTTTGGAGGTACTGCGTCGGTACCAGATCCTCGACACCCCGCCAGATGGCGCCTTCGATCACATCACGGCGTTGACGGCGGAACTCCTGCGGGTTCCCATCGCGATCATCAGTCTGGTGGATCACGATCGGATCTGGTTCAAATCCCACCACGGACTGGAGGCGGACACGGTGGGCAGGGATCCAGGCCTATGCTCTTCGGTCATCCTGTCCCCGGATTTCTATGAGGTCCGCGATGCCAAGGCGGATGTCCGGACCCTGACCAATCCGCTCGTGGCAGGCAGCTTTGGTCTGCGGTTCTATGCCGCGGCCCCTCTACGGACCCATGACGGGTTCAACCTGGGCACGCTCTGCGTGATTGATCGAGAGCCCCGCGAACTGACCAAGTCGGAGTCTGAGAACCTGGCCCGGCTGGCGACCATGGTGATGGATCAGATGGAGCTGCGATTGTCGGCTAGGATCATCGCCGGCCTGGAACAAGAGCAGCGAGCCATGAATGAACAACTGCGTCAGGCGAACTCGGCTGCTGCGGAACAGGAAGAGCAGTTCCGGGACTTATTTAACGAAGCCCCTGTTCCTTATGTCTATGAGGGCGTGGATACCCGCTTCATCCACGCCAACCGTGCGGCCCTAAGGATGTTGGGCGTGAGCCCCGAGGAGGTCCCCGAGACCTACGGAAACACGCTTGTCGCCGATACTCCTGAGAACCGACGCACCTGGGATGCGGCAATTGGATCCGTCGAACGGGGCATCGAAACCAAGGACGTCATCCTTGAATTGCGTCGCAAGGACAATGGCAACCCCGTGTGGATTAAATGGTGGTCCAAACCGGTACCGGGTATGAATGCCACCCGCACGATGATGCTGGACATCACCGAACAGGTGCTCCTGGAAAAGGAGCAGGCCAGACTACAGGCCCAGAACGAGTACCTGCTAGAGGAGATCCGTAGCGCTCAGGACTATGGCGATATTATCGGCCACAGTCCCGGCCTGCGGAAAGTCATGCAGCAGGTCCAGCTGGTGGCACCCACGGATGCCGCGGTCCTGATCACGGGTGAGAGCGGCACCGGCAAGGAGCTGGTGGCCCGGGCCATCCACGAGTACAGTCCGCGCAAGCAGCGTCCGTTGATCAAAGTCAACTGTGGTGCCGTGCCGGAGAACCTGTTCGAGAGCGAGTTTTTCGGACACATGCGAGGTGCATTCACTGGGGCAGTGCGAGACAAGCCAGGCAAGTTCGAGCTGGCGGATGGGGGAACCCTCTTCCTGGACGAGATCGGGGAGATTCCGCTCGCCATGCAGGCCAAGCTCCTGCGGGTCCT
>CAIRAS010000406.1 GCA_903876615.1 uncultured Holophagaceae bacterium | reverse complement strand
GGGTTAATATATCGACGCACGGGATTGGGCGCACTAATTAATCAGAGAGCTATTGGTCGGGCCGAAAGCTTCTAGAAGCCCGCCGCCGACAGATATAGTTTGTTATCCTCACGACGGTTCTTATCCAAGTAACACGAACGGAACCTACAACACCATGCAGGGCACACCCTCCCACGACGACCTCGCCCGCCTCCGCAGGGCAAACGAGGCCCTGGCGCAGCGCTACCAGCTGCTGCAGACAAAGTACGACATCGCCAAGCTGAGGGACAAGCTCGACAACAAGAAACGCAAGGGGTCCGCAAGGTCGAGAGATCAGCACGCCGCAGGGTCCAAGAAGAGGAGCAGGCGCATGTCTACCGCGGCCCCTCCCGGCAGGATGGGCGTGGTGATAAAGAGCCCAAAGAGCAACGCCAACATCACCGTCGGCGGCCGCAAGAACAAGGCCTTCCGGCAGCTCGTCAAGGGGGCGGAGGCCACCGGCTGGGACATACGTCGCAAGGAGACCGAGTGGGTCATAGACGCCGTTGCGCAGGCGAGGCTAAAGGGCTTTACCTGGATGGACCCCGACTTTATACCCCAGCACATACAGGATATGGCCGCCAAGCAGGCTGGGGACGTGGGGCTACAGGCCCCCGATGGGGCGGTCGACACGTCGGATACCGAGGGCTCGCGCTTCGGCAAGGCAGAGTCCTTCCGCAACCTCTTCCACGTGTACGAGCTGGATATGAGGCCCAGGCCAGACAGCAAGGTGAGCGCCCCTGTATATATTATATTTTTTTGTGAGAGGCGCCTCACCTGGCCCGCCACCAGATCACGCCGTTTGGGAAGGGCTTCATGGAGGACCTGGCGATCGCCCAGAGGCAGGCCGACAGCTACCTCCAGTTTGTGCGCAAGACCGACTTTGTGCTCCAGCCCTTCAAGATCTACCTCGTGTACCAGTGCCTCATGGCCCGCAAGCAGATGGAGGCCGAGGGGGAGCTGACGGCCGACGAGACCCGCGCCTTTGACATCTCGTCGGTCTCTATCGACGAGCAGCCCGTGCGGGCAGGGTCTCACGACGCGCCCCCCATGGGGTTTGGCGGGGCTGGGATGCAGATCATACGGTACCACGGCGCTATCGGCCAGGCCGTCAGCCAGTGCCTGAGCGCCATCGTCGCCGGTATGAGCAACATCAAGCAGCAGGGCTCGGGCTGGTGCTGGGAGAACTCGATCAAGATGGTCATCCACGCATCGCGGGTCGTGGACAAGCTCCCCGCCGGGGGCAGCGCGGCCGAGAAGAGGATACTCGAGGCCATAGCCGCCCCGCCCCTGCCCGAGCACACGGAGCCCATGGATGTGAGCGAGTATGCGGGCACCTTCCTCCCCAACCCCGAATGGATAAAGAAGAAGCAGTTTTCGCACTACATCTTTAACCCCCGTCCCTACACGCACAAGAAGGAGCATGACGACATGTGCTTCAGCTGGTGCATACTCAGGGCGCAGAACCCCTCTGGGGTCAGGGTCTCGCCGGGATCGATAGAGCTGGTGTCGGACCTGCACAGGAACAGCCCGCGCTTCAAGAGGACGCGCACGCCGACCCTCCCCCATACTGGGGTGCCCCAGTCGCCATTCTACACCTACGCCAACGTGGCCGACCTGGCCGAGGGGGTATCGAGGGGTATCCTGCGCCACATCCTGCTGCCCGACGGGGTCTCTTTCCCCGTCCCGCTCAAGACGTCCGTGTTCCAGGCGATAGAGGAGCTGAACGGGTTCTCCTTCTCGATATTCAAGGTGGGCACCAAGGAGCTCACCCCATATTACTGCTCCAGGACCCAGTCCTCCACCAAGCCCCACTACAGGCTCGGCCTGCTGCAGTCGACCGTGCCGGTCAAGGCGAGGGAATCCGTCTTTGGGGTGATCGACCCGGACCACTTCAACTTCCACTTTGTCCTGATACACGACCTGGTCGGCATAGAGGGCGCCGTGTACAACAGCCACAAGTATGGCGGCAGGGAGGTGGGCAGGCAGTACACCGAGGGCACCGCGGGCACCCTGATATGCGACAACTGCATGGCCAAGTTCTCCGCGAGGAGCAAGAAAAACACCTACGAGGAGCACGTGAGGGCCTGCATAAGGAACGAGCCCACCCAGCTAAGGCTGCCCAAGCCGGGCAGGAATACGCTGAGGTTCGAGTCGTTCCAGTACACCCAGATCCATCCCTTCACCATCTACGCGGATATCGAGGCGATCAACCAGCCGAGGGATGCGGATCTCTCGTCCGTATCCGAGAACCTGACCATCCTGAGCGACCACATCCCCGTGTCGTGGGCGTACCAGATCGTCGTGGCGGAGCCCTACAGGAGCCTGTTTGACCACCGCATCGGGGCTGGGGGCAGGCCCTTCCAGGAGATCAGGTCGTATGCGGGCAAGGACCCGATGGAGACCTTCTGGTGCTGGCTGC
>CAIRAS010000405.1 GCA_903876615.1 uncultured Holophagaceae bacterium | reverse complement strand
CGTTCACCCGCTGAACCGGCACGCCGATATGGGCAGCTAGACGGACCTGGGTGATACCCAGCGGGGTCAGAAACTCTTCAAGCAGAACTTCGCCGGGGTGAGTTGGGGCGCGATGGGTTGGGATCATGGTTCACGTTTGGTCAGCAATAGGGCCAACTCAAGCCCCCCGGTAGATCACGCAGTTGTCGGTGGTCTCGTAGACTTCGATCTGGCAGAGCGGAGGCAGCGCGGGCTTCAGCTGTTCCCAGATCCAGAGGGAGATATTCTCGGCGGTGGAAAGGGGGATCAGGTCGTTGAGGAAGTGGTGGTCCAGCCTGGACAGCACCTTCTCGGTGACCACCTTGGACAGGTCGTCGAAGTCGATGATCATCCCCGTGGCCGGGTCCGGCGTGCCTTCGATCAGCACGAAGAGCTTGTAGCTGTGGCCGTGCAGGTTCCGGCACTTGCCCGGGTGGTTGTAGATGAAGTGGGCGGCTTCGAACCAGTATTCTTTGCGCAGGATCATGGCACTCACGACAGAAAGGCCCCGCAGGTGCAGGGCCTTTCAGTGTACCTCAGGCTGCCAGTTAGAGTTTCAGCACGCTCAGCATGACCGCGATGGGCGTCAAGGCCGTCAGGTTCTCCTGCCAGTTCGTGTCGCGACGGATGCGCTGCGGCACCAGCACCGTGTCACCGGGCTCCACCGCCTTGCCCTCCACCCACGAATCCAGGATTCGGCCATCAGCCTTCAGCAGGCGGATCTGCGAGGTGTCCGCATTGCGGGTGGTGCCGCCCGCCATGCGCAGCAGGTCCGAGACCTTCATGCCCGTCTGGATCTTGTAGGTGGCGAAGGGGCTGGCCGTCTCACCCACCACGTAGGCCGCCTCGGTGGACCGGGGGATGATGATCTCGTCCCCGTCCTGCAGCTCCACGTCCATCCCGCTGTCCCCCTTCAGCGCCGCATCGAAGTTCACCACCATGCGGTTCAGGCTGTTGGCCAGCAGGCCATGCAGGATGGGCGTCTTCAGCAGCTGCCCCGTGGCGGTCTGCCGCTTGGTCTCGTTCATGCGCTCCAGGATCTCGTTGATGCCCTTCGAGGTGGGGTCCTTCTGGGCAATGCCCGTCTCCTCGGCCACCCGCTGCAGGGCCGCGTCCTGGCTACCCATGCGGCGGAGGAACACGCCCGCCTTGGGCATAGCCTCGGAGGTCAGCCCCCCGGCCCGCTGGATGAGGCTGCTCAGGGTCGGCTTGGCCGAATCCAGGACATAGGGCCCGGGACGAACCACCTGCCCGATGAGGGTCACGGTCCGGTGCACCTTGTAGTCCGGCCGCTCGAAGAGGCTCAGCTGATCGTCGGGCTGGACGCGGGGGTTCACCGCCTCATCCAGCAGCGCCACGGGGCTGGCGGCCTCGGTGGAGAGCAGCCGGGCCAGGTCCAGCTTGAGGACCTCACTGGGTTTCCCGTCCTTGGTGCGGGCCAGCTCCGCCACGAAGCGATCCGCTGCTTTGTGGGGCACACCCGCGCGGAAGACCAAGTCCGAGGCCCGCATGCCCTCGTGGAAGGCATACTGCCCGGGCCTCTTCACGGGGCCCAACACCGTCACGATGCGGGCCAGCCGGAGGTCCTCCAGGCGGAACAGCTCCACCCGGTCCCGGTCCTCCAGCAGCAGGTTGTGCGCCGGATCTCCAGCCAGGGCCTGGTTCAGATCAAAGCTCTGGAAGCGGGTGGTGCCATCCGTTGCCTTGTGGACCACTTCCCCCCGGGCCCGGTAGGTGTCCGGCAGGATCTGATCCCCGCGCTTCAGCAGGTCGCCCACCCGCATGCCTGGGGTGCGGGCATAGGCGCCCGG
>CAIRAS010000404.1 GCA_903876615.1 uncultured Holophagaceae bacterium | reverse complement strand
GTGTAGTCCTCGGCCTGCACGCCGATGGCGTCGGCCTTGATGCGCAGGTTCGTGTCCTTGGTGACCAGGACCACGCGGTCCTTGCAGGTGTGCAGCAGCTCCCGGACGCAGGCCAGGATCTGGTTGTCGGCCTTGTGCTTGTCCGCGGAGAGGATGCCTAGGTCCAGGTTGTGGGCGGCCACATCCACCTTCAGGGTTCCGCCGCCTTCCAGGGGCACGCCCCGGCTGAGGGTGCCACTGGTACGCAGCCGGTCCAGCAGGCGCGACACGGCGCGGGCGTTGCGGCCTACCTCGGTCTGGTCCTTCTTGAAGTGGTCGATCTCCTCGATGACCACGATGGGCAGCACCACATCGTGTTCCTGGAAGTGGAGGATCGAGTTCGGATCATGCAACAGGACATTCGTATCGAGGACGAAGACCTTCTTGCTGGATGGCGGTACCAAAGAAACCTCCAGGACGTGCCGAGCCTACCACCAAGGCCCCAAGCTTGCACGGCTGGGATTCCACCGCAGATCGGTGGGAGAATGGCCGTTTCCCTGGAGACCGCAGATATGAAGATCCTTCCCATGGCACTCGCCCTCGCCGGCACCGTCCTTTCGGCCACGGCCCCCCTGGCCTATCCACCGACCCGTCGGGCGGAGGTGGTGGAGGACTACTTCGGGACCAAGGTGGCGGACCCCTACCGCTGGCTGGAGGACGACAACTCGGCCGAGACCAAGGCTTGGGTGGAGGCCCAGAACAAGGTGACCTACGCCTACCTGGAGCAGATCCCCGAGCGGGAGAAGCTGCGCGCGCGCCTCACCAAGCTGCAGAACTTCGAGCGGTTCGGGGTGCCCCAGCAGCAGGGCGGCCGGACCTTCTACACCCACAACAGCGGCCTGCAGAACCAGGCCGTGCTCCTCGTCGTCGGGGCGGGCGACCCAAGCCCGCGCGTGCTGCTGGACCCGAACGCCCTCAGCAAGGACGGCACCGTAGCTCTGTCGGGCACGAGCCTTTCGGAGGACGGTCGCCTGCTGGCCTACTCCGTGTCCACGGCCGGGTCCGACTGGCAGACCTGGAAGGTGCGTGACGTGGTCACCGGCAAGGACCTGGGCGATGAGATCCGCTGGTCCAAGTTCAGCGGGGCCGCCTGGAAGAAGGACGGCTCCGGGTTCTTCTACAGCCGCTACGACGCCCCCAAGGAGGGCGGCGCCCTCACCGGCGTCAACAAGTTCCCCAAGGTCTGCTTCCACAAGGTGGGCACCGCCCAGGACCAGGACGCCCTGGTCTACGAGCGCAAGGACCAGCCGGACTGGGGCTTCCGCTCCGGGGTCACCGAGGACGGCGCCTGGCTGGTCATCTCCCAGAGCGAGGGCACGGACCGGAACAACCGCGTCTACCTCAAGGACCTGACCAAGTCCGACGCGCCCGTGCAGCCCTTCCTGGACGCCTTCGATGCCCAGTACTCAGTGGTGGGCAATGACGGCGACCTCTTCTATATCAAGACCAACAAGGATGCTCCCCGCAGCCGCCTGGTGGCCATCCCCTTCGGCCCCAAGCAGGCATGGCGGGAGCTCATCCCCGAGGCCAAGGGCCACGAGGTCCTCTCTGCCGTGAGCCTGGTGGGCAATACCTTCGTGGCCACCTGGATGAAGGACGCCCACTCAGCAGTGACCTTCCATGGGATGGACGGCAAGCTCCGCGGCAACCTGGCGCTGCCCACCCTGGGCACCGCGGACGGCTTCCACGGCAAGCGCGGGGACCTGGAGACCTTCTACTCCTTCACCTCCTTCGCCCAGCCCGCTGCCATCTACCGCCTCGACCTCAAGACCCGCAAGAGCTCGGTGTTCCGGGCCCCCAAGGTGGACTTCGATCCGGCGGCCTACACCGTGAAGCAGGTCTTCTACCCCAGCAAGGACGGCACGAAGATCCCCATGTTCCTGGTCCACAAGAAGGGCCTCAAGCTCACGGGCCAGAACCCGACCTTCCTCTACGGCTACGGCGGCTTCAACGTCTCCCTCACGCCCAGCTTCTCGGTGTCCCGGGTGGTCTGGCTGGAGATGGGTGGGGTCTTTGCCCTGGCCAACCTGCGCGGGGGCGGCGAGTACGGCAAGACCTGGCACGACGCGGGTCGCCTGGACAAGAAGCAGAACGTCTTCGATGACTTCATCGCCGCCGCCGAGTGGCTCATCGCGAACAAGTACACCTCCACGCCGAAGCTGGCCATCAACGGCGGTTCCAACGGCGGCCTGCTGGTGGGCGCCTGCCTGGCCCAGCGGCCCGACCTCTTCGGTGCCGCCGTGCCCGAAGTGGGTGTCATGGACATGCTGCGTTACCACAAGTTCACCATCGGCTGGGCCTGGAAGAGCGACTACCTGGTGTCCGACACCAAGGGCGGCTTCGAAGGCTTGATGAAGTTCTCCCCGCTGCACACCCTCAAGCCCGGCACCAACTTCCCGCCGACCCTGATCACCACCGGGGACCACGATGACCGGGTGGTCCCCGCTCACAGCCACAAGTTCACGGCCACCCTGCAGACCGCCCAGGCCGGCCCCTCGCCCGTCCTGACCCGCATCGAGACCAACGCCGGCCACGGCGCCGGCAAGCCCACCGCCAAGCAGATTGCCGAGCGGGCGGATGTCTTCGCCTTCCTGGTGAAGAGCCTCGGCATGCAGCTCCCTGCGGGCTTCGGCCGGTAGTTGCCATCAGCCGCCCCCCCGGGCAAACTGGATAGTGAGCGCCAACTTAGCTCAGTTGGTAGAGCAGCTGATTCGTAATCAGCAGGTCGCAGGTTCGAATCCTGTAGTTGGCTCCAGTGAAAAGGCCCCCGTTCGCGGGGGCCTTTTCACTGGAGAAAGATGGGGATTCGAACCTGCGAGGAGGCTCCGTCTCCGCGAGCTGACAGCGAGCAGGAGCAGGCCGGCGACTGGCGAAGCCAGACGCGGTTCGAGTCCCGCCCGAGTGAGTCGAAGCCCCCCCTGGCGCGTTCCCTAGCCTTCCCGCGGCGGCGGCTCCACGGCCTGGAGGCGCCGCTTGAGGTCCTTCAGGCTGAAGGGCTTCGGCAGCGGGATGACGTGGGGATAGCGGTCGGCGAGGTCCAGGGCGGCCTGATCCATGCGCCCGGTGGACAGCAGGACCGGGACCTCCGGGAGCAGGGCGCGCAGGCGGGGCAGGGTTCCGCTGCCGCCCAGCCCGGGCATGTTCATGTCGAGGATGACCACATCAGGTCGGAAGCCCGCTTCCAGGGTGGCGAGCGCGGCCTCTCCGGAGGCCTCCGTGACCACGGTATGGCCCAGGGCCTGGAGGATGTCACCCGTGGAGTCCTGGACGAGCACGTCGTCATCCACCAGGAGGACGTCCAGCGAGAGGGCTGGTCCTTCCGCGCGGTGAAGTTCCGCCCGGGGTGCGGTCTGGATCGTCGAATCGCAGGCCGGGAACCTCATTCGGATGGTCGTTCCCGAGCCAGGCTGGCTCTGGATCTCCAGGTGCCCGCGGTGGGCCTTGATGGTGCTGTAGACCATGGAGAGTCCCAGGCCCGTGCCCTGGCCGATCTCCTTGGTGGTGAAGAAGGGGTCGAGGGCCCGGTCCAGGACCTCCGGGGACATCCCGGTGCCCGTGTCCTGCACCAGGACTTCCACCCAGTCGGGGGCCACGTTCCGGGTGCGCAGGGTGAGGGTGCCCTTCTCAGGCATGGCCTGCACACTGTTGACGCACAGGTTCATCAAGGCGGCGCTCAAGGCACTCAGATCCCCGTGGATGGGCCGCAGATCAGGCTGCAGGTCCAGTTCCAGACAAATCAGGGAGAGGGTGATTCGCTCAAGGAGCTGAACTTCCTCCCTCAGCAGGGTGTTGAGATCCAGCTCCCGTTCCTCGGCGGGGCTCTGGCGGGCAAAGCCCAGGAGGCTCTTGACCATGTCACCCCCCCGGAGGGCCGCCTTGGCGATGCTGTCGAAGGCGCGGTGGGTCGGGCTCCCTTCCGGTTGGGTCTCGAGCTTGGCCGAGGCCAGACCGAGGATCGCCGCAAGCACGTTGTTCATGTCGTGGGCCACGCCCCCGGCCAGGGTCCCGAGGCTCTTCATCTTCTGGGACTGCTGGAGCTGGGACTCAAGCTGGAGCCGCTGCGCCTCGGCCTCTCTCTGCTCGGTGATGTCCTGGCCTGAGCTGAGGATGCCGGTGATCCGGCCCTCGTCCTCCCTCAGCAGGGCGTTGTGCCAGGCGATGAGACGCCGGCTGCCATCCTTGCGGAGCACGTGGTTCTCGCCGTACTCCACGGGGGCGAGGTCCCCGGCGAGGAGGCGCCGCGTGACGGTGTAGCCCGCCTCGGAGTCCTCGGGGGGCAGGCAGACCTTGCACCAGTCCTGGCCGAGCAGCTCCCCTTCCTCGTAGCCCAGGACCAGACAGCCCTTCCGGTTCAGCATGGTGATGCGGCCCTGGGTGTCGATGGCGACCAGGATCACTTCGGCCACCTGCAGGTAGCCCTCGGCCAGCTCCCGCTCTTTGCGCACCGCCTCCAGCAGGACGCTGAAGGCCCGGCCCAGCCGGCCGATCTCATCCCGGCGGTCGACGGCGATCAGGCCGCTCCGGTGGTTCAGCAGGTGTTCCGCCTGGGTCTCGAGGTCCCGCAGGGGCCGCACGGTCTCCCGGGAGAGGAACCCGACCCCCAGGAGCATGGTCACCAGGCTGATGATGAGGAAGAGCGGCGTCAGATTGGCCGGATCGGTGTGGCCGCCATGTTGGGCAAACTCCAGCAGGGAGAGGACCAGCAGAGGTCCCAGGCCGCCGGCGCACATGGCGGCCGCGAGCTTTACCTGGAGCGGCAGGTCCCGGAAGCGCCGGGGGCCCGCGGCGTCGGTCCGCCGGTCGAAGGCCCACCAGTCCTTCACAAGCAGACCCAGCTCGTTCCACAGCGGCGTCAGCTCGCGCTGAACAGGGATGCCAACCAGGATCGACACGACCATGTTGGAGAGGGCCCACTTGGCGGCCAGGGCCGGGAAGGCCGCCCAGGGCAGGTGGTTCAGCAGCACGATGGCGGCAGCGCCGAGCAGGGCGCCCGCCAACGCCGAAGCCAAGGTCCCCCAGGCCAGATAGAAGAGCAGCCCCTGCCGCCCCCGCGCGCCAGGGTCCTGCCGGAAGTGCCGGTAGGCCCAGGCGGGAATCAGCGCCTGGACGAGGTTCGCCGGGATGAACCCCAGGATGGAAACCAGCGGGGAGTGGGTGATGGCGTTGCTCACCGAGGGGAACACGGCGGCCGCGACGACGCCCCAGCCCCCGAACCAGATGCCGCCGGCCACCTGGACGACCCCTGCCACCCAGAAGCCGCTGATGCCGTGGCCGAGGGGGATGGAGATGACGCCCAGGGCCCCCAGAACCAGACCGACCAGGGTCAAGCTCAGGAAGATCGAGGGGCCGCGCTTATCCATGGGAGGGGCTCGAGAACAGGAGCGGAGCAAGAGCGGGTGTGCCAAATGGGGAAAGGTGCCAAGAATACCATCCCCGTCAGCCCTGGCAGGCTGAGAACACCCTGCCCCAGGCATCGGCCACGGCGCCGGTCCCTATGAGTTCCTCCCTAAAATTCCCGAGAGAAACAGTCTCGGCCTGTCTTCTCCGGCTGGTCAGGACAGGAGCCTGGCTGGAGGCGGTTGGGCAGGGCTGAAACGGGGCACGAGCGCCTTGAGGACCACTGTCTTGAAGTTTATTCTTTTCACCCGTCTGTCCGATGGGAGAGGAATCCTGCTCCGTGGATCCCACGAGCAGGCCAGGAGCGGGAGCCGTGAGCCAGCGAGGTCCAGGGACTGGGTTCGACCCCGAAGGGGGGGTGGAGGCCGCCCGGGAACGGGAGCGGGTGCTCTTCGAGGCCGCACCGCACGGGATCGTGTTCCAGGATGCTCAGGGCCGGATCCTGAGTGCCAACCGGGCCGCGGAGCGCATCCTGGGGCTCAGCCTGGCGCAGATGCAGGGGCGCACATCTATGGACCCCAGGTGGCAGGCCATCCACGAGGACGGCACGCCCTTCCTGGGGGACACCCATCCGGCCATGGCGGCCCTGCGCACGGGTCGGGCTGTCGAGAACGCGATCATGGGCATCCTCAGCCAGGACCAGGTGGCCGCGACCTGGATCAGCATCAGCGCGGAGCCTCTCTTCCTGCCGGGCCAGGAGGGTCCCTTCCAGGTTTGCACCACCTTCGTGGACATCACCGAACGCAAGCAGGCCGAGGGGCGTCTCAAGCGCACACTGGAGCACCTGGAGCTCGGGCATGAGGCGGCGAAGGCCGGCGCCTGGGAGTGGGACCTGAAGACCGGTGAGAACCACTGGTTCGACACCCTCTGGGAGCTCTACGGGCTGGATCCGGACCAGGTGGCGCCCAGCTACGAGGCCTGGGTCCAGGTGCTCCATCCCGAGGACCGCAGCGCCGCGCTGGCTTACGTGGAGGCGGCGGTGGCGAAGGGCGCCGACCTGGACTTCGAGTGGCGGGTGGTGCATCCGGATGGTGAGGTGCGGTGGCTCCTGTCCCGGGGCCATCCCATGCGCGATGCCGAGGGCAGCATCAGCCGCTACCTGGGGATCGTCCTGGACATCACGGAGCGAAAGCTGGCCGAGGCGCGGGCCCAGACCAGCCGTACCGAGCTGCATGCCGCCCTGGCCAGCATGACCGATGCGGTCTTCATCTCCGATGCCGAGGCCCGCTTCATCGACTTCAACGAGGCCTTCGCCACCTTCCACCGGTTTCCGAACAAGGCAGCCTGCGCCCGGACTCTGGCGGAGTACCCGGACTTTCTCGAGGTCTACGGGCTCGACGGCCAGCTCCGACCGGTCGAGCAGTGGGTCGTGCCCCAGGCGCTGCGGGGTGCTTCCGGGTCCAACGTCGAATACACCCTGCGCCGCAAGGACACCGGCGAGACCTGGGTGGGCAGCTACAGCTTCGGCCCCATCCGCGACCCGGCCGGCCGAATCGTCGGGTCCGTGGTCACGGCCCGGGACGTCACCGCCAGCAAAGCGGTGGAGCAGGCGCTGAGGGAGGGTGAGGAACGCTTCCGGACCGCCTTCGAGGCTTCGCCGGACGCCGTCATGATTCGGGAAGTCGATGGCTGCTTCCTGGAAGCCAATGCGGTCGCCCTGGACCGCTACGGCTACACCCGTGACGAGTTCCTGCGGCTGAGGCCCGAGGACCTGGTCCCAGCCTTCCTGCGCAACGAGGTGCCCCTGCGCGTGGCGGAATCCCTGAGGACGGGACTGCCCGCCGACTGGGTCCACCAGGCCAAGGATGGGCGGTTGATTCCCGTGGAACTCCTGCTGCGGAAGTTCACGCTTTGGGGGCAGGTCCTGCATCTATGCCTCTGCCCGGGACATCTCGGAGCGCAAGCAGGCCGAGGATGAGCAAACAAAGCTCCAGGCTCAGCTCCAGCAGGCCCAGAAACTGGAGAGCCTGGGCATCCTGGCGGGCGGCGTGGCCCACGACATGAACAACGTCCTCGGGGCCATCCTCGCCATGGCCACCGTACACCAGCACAAAGCCGCGGCGGACAGCGCGCTGCACCGGGACATGGACACCATCATCCAGGCCTGCCAGCGCGGGGGCAGCCTGGCCAAGGGCCTGCTGGGCTTCGCCCGGAAGAACCTCAGCGAGGAACGTGAGGTGGACCTCAACACCGTGGTCCGCGAGGGCGTCTCCCTCCTGTCCCAGACCACGCTGCAGCGCGTGCAGCTGGTGACGGATCTGGAGGAGCCGGCCTGCTGCGTGAAGGGGGATCCGGCCTCCCTGAGCCATGCCCTCATGAACCTCTGCGTGAACGCCGTGGACGCCATGCCGGATTCCGGCACGCTGCTGATCCGGGCCCGCCGCGAGGGCGCCAAGGCGGTGCTGGAGGTGGCGGACACGGGCCTCGGCATGCCCCCGGAGGTCCTCGAGAAGGCCCTGGATCCCTTCTTCACCACCAAGCCCCCAGGCAAGGGGACGGGGCTGGGCCTGCCCATCGTCTATGGCACCGTCAAGGCGCACCGCGGCAAGATCAACATCCGGAGCGAGCCAGGGCAGGGGACTACCGTCCGGATTGAACTCCCGGCCAGCGAGGGGGCGGCCCTGCCGGTGGCGCCGGTCCCCGAGGCCCCGCCGAAGCCTGGCCAGCCCTCGCTCAACCTGCTCCTGGTGGACGATGACGAACTGATCCAGATCGCCATCCAGAGCCTGCTGGAGATCCTGGGCCACGCGGTGACCACCGTTTCCAGTGGAGAGGAGGCCCTGACGCGGCTGGAGGCCGGTCTCCGGCCGGACCTCATCATCCTCGACATGAACATGCCGGGCCTCGGTGGCGAGGGCACGCTGCCCCTGATCCGCCGCCTGCTGCCCGAGGTGCCCGTCCTGCTGGCCACGGGCCGCTCCAACCAGGGCGCCCTGGACCTGGTGGCCGCGCATCCAGGCGTCACCCTCCTGGCCAAGCCCTTCACCCTCGAAGAGCTGCGCCGCCAGCTGAACCCCGCCGCGCGGGGGTGAGCCCGACCTACCCGCGCTTGGGGTCCGCTCGCGGATCGGCTTTGCCGATCCGCGAGATAGGCTGATTCCATGTGGTTGGGGTCCCTCGGGTACCCTGGGATGGTTTCTGACCTGGAGGCTCATGCACACGGCGGCGCGCACCCACGGGTTCACCGAGTCGGTCATCCGGGGGATGACGCGGCTCGCCAACGAGCATGGCGCCATCAACCTGGC
>CAIRAS010000403.1 GCA_903876615.1 uncultured Holophagaceae bacterium | reverse complement strand
GACCTTCTCCTCGATGAAGTTGCCCGCGTTCCAGTCGAGGCTCATGCCGCAGGACCGGAGGAAGTTCAGCAGCAGGGGCGTGCCCTGGGCGCTGTGGGTGACCTCCGGGTGGAACTGGATGCCGTAGATCCGCCGGGCCGCATCCTCCATGGCCGCCACGGGCACACTAGGCGTGCGGGCCGTCACGGTGAAGCCGGGGGGCGCCACCTCCACGTGGTCGCCGTGGCTCATCCAGACCTGCTGGATATGGGGCAGCCCCTCCAGGAGCACCGACTGCTCGGGGAAGGTCTGGATCTCCGCCTTGCCGTACTCGCGGCTGGTGGCCCGGTGCAGCTGGCCCCCCAGGTTGCGGGCGATGATCTGCTGGCCATAGCAGATGCCGAGCACAGGGACGCCCAGCTCGAGGATGGCCATGTCCAGCTCCGGCGCGCCGGGTTCCAGGACCGAGTTCGGACCGCCAGACAGGATCACGCCCCGGAGGTCCGGACCCGCGATCTCCGCAGCGGTGGTGCCGCTGTTGTGGACGAGGCCGAAGGCCCCCAGCTCCCGCAGCCGCCGGGTGATCAGCCGGGTGTACTGGCTGCCGTAGTCGATGATCGCGATCCGTTCGTGGTGCATGGGGGCCTCTTCAAGTGCTCTTGAACCGCAGATGGCGCAGATGACGCAGAGGTAAGGCCACGTGACCCTGTCGTTGTCCTGGTTACTGCCAAAGACTGAAATCCGCCACGCGCAGGAAGGCCTGGCGGAGGCGGTGCAGGAGGCTGAGGCGCGTGGCGCGGAGGGCCGGATCCTCGCACTTCACCATGACCGCCCCGAAGAAGGCCTCCAGCGGCTGCGCCAGGTCCGCCAGCACACCCAGCAGAGCCTTCTGGTCGTTGGTCCCTTCCAACCGCCCCAGCTGCCCAGCCAGCTCTTTCTCCTCGCCCTGCACCAGCAGGGCGTTATCGAAATTCCCAGCGGGAATTTCGTCCTTCAGGATGTTCCCAATGCGCTTCGCACTCTGCGCCAGGGAGGCAAACCGGGCATCCTCGGCAAAGCCTGACAGGGCCTCGCAGCGGGCCTTCAGGTCCGCCAGGTCCTCCCAGCCCGCGGCCAGGGCCGATCGCCGCACGGAACCCGCGTAGCCCGCCAGCTCCAGCTGATAGGCCACGCGATCTTTGAAGAAGATCAGCAGGGCCTCGGTGGTCTCGGCGGCGGGCTTCGTGGCCTTGGGGCCGACGATGCCCAGCACCACGCCGATGAGGTCGGCGGGCGTGAGGGCCCAGCCCCGCTCCCAGAGGATACGCACGACGCCCTGCCCTGCACGGCGCAGGGCCAGCGGATCCTTGGAGCCGCTGGGAATGATCCCTACGGCGAAGCAGCCACCCACGGTGTCCAGCTTGTCCGCCAGGGACAGCAGGCAGCCCAGAGGCGTGCCCGGCAGCGCGTCGTCGGCGCCAGCGGGGCGGTAGTGCTCCTTCACCGCCTTCCAGACCTCCTCGTGGGCACCCTCGTGGCGGAGGTATTCGCCGCCCATGATGCCCTGCAGCTCCGGGAACTCGCCGACCATGAGGGTCCGCAGGTCGCACTTGGCCATGCGGGCGGCCTCGAGGGCCCGCTCGATGTGCTCATCGTCCTGCGACAGCCGCGTAGCCAGCGCCTTCGTGATGGCCACCACCCGCCCCGTCTTGTCGTAGTAGCTCCCTAAGTCTCTCTGGAAGGTCAGCGCCTGCAGCTTCTCCATCCGGACCGAAAGCGCCAGCTT
>CAIRAS010000402.1 GCA_903876615.1 uncultured Holophagaceae bacterium | reverse complement strand
TGTTGGTGGCGTAGGTGATGTCGCAGGCGTAGGCGTCGCGGCGCTGCTGGTCGTCCAGGCCGTGCTGGACCACGCCGATGCTGAGGCCGAGCCAGGAATACAGGCGACCCATCCACTCGGCGTCGCGCCGGGCCAGGTAGTCGTTCACGGTGACCAGGTGGGCGCCCTTGCCGGCCAGGGCGTGCAGGTACAGCGGCAGCGTGGCGGTGAGGGTCTTGCCTTCACCGGTGCGCATCTCGGCCACATTCCCCTCGTGCAGGGCCATGCCGCCCACAAGCTGCACATCGAAGTGCCGCATCTTGAGCACGCGCTTGCTGCCCTCCCGGGCCACGGCGAAGGCCTCGGGCAGGATGTCGTCCAAGGTGGCGCCGTTCGCCAGCTTCTCCTTGAGGTAGGGCGTCTTGGCCTTCAGGGACTCGTCGCTGAGCGCCGCCATCTCCGGTTCGAAGTCATTGATCGACTGGACCTTGGCCCACAGCCGCTTGAGCTCCCGGTCATTCTTGGAGCCGATCAGTTTCTTCAGAAGGTTTTCGATCATGCTGTCGTCCAGTCGCGTAAACCACCGATTGTAGCGCGGGACCGCACCTTTTCCCAGCCTCGGACCTGTCGGGCAAGCCTTCCTGGTTGCCGAAGTTACCTACCCAGGACACACTAATCGTTTGGATTCTGGAGGAACCATGGCCATCGAACGCACCTTCGCCATCGTCAAGCCTGACGCCGTTCAGGCTGGCCACATCGGCGAGATCGTCACCGCCATCGAGCAGAGCGGCCTGAAAGTGGTGGGCCTCAAGCTGACCTGCCTGACCCCTGCCCTCTGCCAGGGTTTCTACCATGAGCACGTGGGCAAGGGCTTCTACGCGGAGCTGGAGGCCTTCATGTGTGAGGGCCCCGTGGTCCTGATGGTGCTGGAGGGCGAAGGCGCCATCCTCCGCTGGCGCGAGCTCATGGGCGCCACCAACCCCGCCCAGGCCGCTGACGGCAGCCTCCGCCAGCGCTTCGGCACCCACATCGGCCGCAACGCCACCCACGGCAGCGACAAGCCGGAGAGCGCCAAGTTCGAAGTCAGCTACTTCTTCAGCGCCTTCGAGCAGCAGTAGGGCCACGCAGCGGTCCCCTTCCTGGCAGACTAGGGTGATGGATCACCCTTCCGCCCCCATCCAGGTGGCTGTCTGCGAGGACAACGATGCCCTGCGGGACATCCTGGTTTCCGTGCTGCCCCACTTCGGCCTCCGGGTCTTCGGCGTGGGTTCCTCGGAGGCCCTGGACCGGCTCCTGCAGGAGCGGCCCGTGGACATCGTGGTGCTGGACATCGGCCTGCCCGGCGAGGATGGCCTGTCCGCCGCCGCCCGCCTGCGCCGGGAGCGCCCCCACCTGGGCATCGTCATGCTCACGGCCCGGGCCCTCCTGGACGACCGCATCCGCGGGATGAACCAGGGGGCGGACCTCTACTTCGTCAAGCCCGTGGACATGGCCGAGCTGGCCGCTGCCCTCACCAGCCTCCACCGACGCCTGGCCCAGGCCAAGCCCCGGCAGCGGCAGCCCTGGAAGCTCTCCCAGGGCCGGGGCGTGCTGGAGGCCCCGGATGGCACGGCCATCGACCTCACCGAGAACGAGCGCCTGATCCTGACCTGCCTGCTGGCCGACCCCGGTGCCGCCGTGGATCGGGAGGAGCTGATCCGGGCCCTCAACTGGGAGCGGGGCGAGAAAGTCTACATGCGCCTGGCGAGCGCCGTCAGCCGGCTGCGGGCCAAGGTGGCCGGGGCCGCACCCGAGCACGCCTTCCCCCTCCGGACGCTCCACGGCACGGGCTATGCCTTCCGGGTGGACGAGGACGCCCTGTCATGAGCCGCCTGCTCCGCAGCCTGGGACTCCTGCTGCTGGGCCTGAGCCTCGGGGCCGCCCCACCCCTGGAACTAGGCCAGGACAACCGCCTCCCTCTGGCCGGCCACATGGAGCTCCTCACCGGTGCCCCGGCGGCCACCCTCGAGCAGGCCCTGCAGGGCGCTGCTGAAGGCCGCTTTCAGCCGGTGCCCGGCAACATCACCAAGGGCTACGGCCACGATGCCTTATGGGTCCGCTTCACCGTGCGGGCCACGGAAAAGCAGCACCCCGTCTCCTGGCTGGAGGTGAAGCCCGCCTACCTCCGCGAAGTCACCCTCTTCACCCCCCAACCCGACGGCGGCTACAAGGCTGCCACCGCCGGTGCCGGCCTGCCCTTTGCGATCCGCCCGATTCCCTACCTGGCTACGGTCTTCCCTGTGGCGCCGCCGCCCCAGCCCGGCACCGAGGCCACCTACTACCTGCGGACCGAGACGCCGGGCGCCCGCCTCCTGCGACCCGTCCTCTGGGAGCCAGGCACCTTCCAGCAGGCCGTGAGCACCGAGGCCCTGCTCTACGGGCTCTTCTTCGGCGTGGGGCTGATCATCCTGGTGACCAACCTGATCTACCTGGTCAAGCTGCGGGAGCCCATCCACTTCTACTACGCCGCCTACCTGGTGGCCGTGCTCATGATGTTCGCCACCCTGAACGGCCATGCGGAGCGCTACCTGTGGCCCGGGTCGGACCTGTCCATCCGCTGGGGCGTGCCCCTCTCCGTGGTGGTCCAGCCCTGGCTGGGGGTGTACATCTTCTCCA
>CAIRAS010000401.1 GCA_903876615.1 uncultured Holophagaceae bacterium | reverse complement strand
CTCGAGTTGCACCAGCTCATAGCCCAGCAGGGCCAGCTGGCGCTCGAGAGGAGGCTGCACTTTCTTCAGATCCACTGACACTCCGGGATAAAAACAAAAAAGGTGGGTCGAACCCACCCAGTCTTGGCACCCGAGACGGGACACCATGGCCGAATTGAGCCTGAAGTCTACCGCCTTTTGCCACGAACCTCAAGGTGGCATAACGGCCCGGCCCCGGGCGGGAGGCAAGCTGCCGCTCGGGTGCAATTAGTTGGTGAGGGCCCGGTGCCCCTCGGATTCAATGGAGGAGAAGGGGGCGACCATGGCCACGATTCTGGACGGCAAGGCGCACGCGGATCGCATGCTCGAGGACGTTCGGCTCCAGGTCGAGGTCCGGCTGGCCAAGGGGCTGCGCGCCCCGGCGCTGGCCGTGGTGCTGGTGGGCGAGGATCCGGCCAGCCAGGTCTACGTCCGCAACAAGGGTGCCGCCTGCGGCCGGGTGGGCATCCGGTCCCTGGAATTCCGGTTGCCCGCGGAGACGCCGCAGGCCGAGGTGGACGCCTTGATCGACCGGCTGAACGCTGACCCCACGGTGGACGGCATCCTGGTGCAGCTGCCCCTGCCCAAGGGGCTCGACGCCAAGCGGGCCCTGCACCGCATCAGCCCAGCCAAGGACGTGGACGGGTTCCACCCCATGAACCAGGGCCTGCTGCTGGAGGGCTTGCCGGGGCTGCGTCCCTGCACTCCCACCGCCTGCATGTCCCTGCTGGCCCACCACGGCCTGGCCCTGAAGGGGCTGCGGGCGGTGGTGCTGGGGCGCAGCGAGATCGTTGGCAAGCCCATGGCCCTCATGCTGTTAGAGCAGCACGCCACGGTGACCATCGCCCACAGCCGCACCCGGGACCTGCCGGCGGTCTGCCGCGAGGCGGACCTGCTGGTGGCCGCCGTGGGTCAGCCCGGCCTGGTGGAAGGGTCCTGGGTCAAGCCCGGTGCCGTGGTGCTGGACGTGGGTATCAACCGCATCACGGACCTGGCTCTGGGCGAGCGCATCTTTGCCGCCGAGCCCCGGAAGCTGGAGTTGCTCCGGACCAAGGGCGCTGTCCTCTGCGGCGATGTCCGGTTCGGCGAGGCCATGGAAGTTGCCTCCGCCGTGACCCCGGTACCTGGCGGGGTGGGGCCGCTCACCATCGCGGGGCTGCTGGCCAACACCCTCTGGGCGGCGGGACAGACGCTGGCCTAGGCTCGTCCTATGGACAGAGTCCCCCATCCACGTTCACGACCTGGCCGCTCATGTAGCTGGAAAAGTTGGAGCACAGGAAGGCCACCACGCTCGCCACTTCCTCGGGCTCGCCCTGCCGCTTGAGGATGGTGGGCGCCAGCAGCTCCCGCTTGGTCTCCTCGGAGACATCCGCGGTCAGCTCGGTGTGGATGAAACCAGGGTTCACAGCGTTTACCAGTACGCCGAAGGGGGCCATCTCCCGGGCGAGGCTGCGGGTCAGGGCAATCACAGCACCCTTGCTGGCGCCGTAGTTGGTCTGGCCGGCCATGCCGATGATGCCCGTGGGACTCACGATGTTGACGATCCGGCCCCACTTGCGCGCCATCATGCCCCGGACGAAGGCCTTGGTGGCATAGACGGTGCCACGGAGGTTCACGTTCATGACCTCGTCCCACTTCTCCTCGCTCATGAGGATGAAGGGGCCGTCCTGCCGGGTGCCGGCGTTGTTCACGAGGATGTCCACCGGCCCCAGCTCGGCCTTCACGCGGTCGGCGGCGGCCTCCATGTCGGCCTTCACCCGCACGTCCGCCAGCACCGCCAGGGAGCGCCGACCCAGGGCCCGGATCTCGGCGGCGGCAGACTCAGCCAGCTCCAGGTTCTTCTGGGCGTGAACCACCACATCCGCCCCCCAGCGGCCCAGCTCCACGGCAATGGCCCGACCGATGCCCCGGGACGACCCCGTGACGAAGGCAGTGCGGCCGGACAGAGGGAGGGGGTCAAAGGGCATGGCGAGACTCGCAGGAGGCAGATGTAGGATGACTTACAGGAGTAGCGATGTCCAAGGATCTGGTCAGCCCCGACGCCCTCGAGGCCTTTATTCAGGTGCATCCGGAGTGGGTGGCGCAGGGCGACTCCCATGGCCTCACCCTCCGCCGTCGCTACGTGTTCTCAGCGTATCCGCGGGGACTCGGCTTCGTGGTCGCCGCCGCCGAGTGTGCCGAGCGGATGAACCACCATCCGGACCTGACCCTGGGCTACCGCTGGGTGGTGGCCATCCTCACGACCCATGTCAGCCGCGGCGTCACCCAGCGCGACCTCGACATGGCCCTGGCCCTGGACAAGCTCTACCAGGAGCACATCTGAGGCCCCGGCTAGCGTCGGCTTGAGCCCGGCGGCCGGTTGAACCGCTCCTGCATGGACTGCACCCGGGTCAGGTTCAGCCGCTCAGGGTGCGCTGGGTCCGAGAGCATCAGCTCGCCCAGTTCGATGGCGGCGTGGCGGGAGGGCGGCTGCTCCATGGCACGGGTGAGGCTCTTCCGGAGGTCCTTGCGGTAAAGGCTGAAGGCCTCTTGGCGAGGGGTCTCTTGGTAGGCCAAGTCCCACACCTCCACCGTGGCCTGGCCGGTGCGGCGCTGGGGCGCTGGCAGGGGCGGACGCGCGGCACTGAGCCGCAGCCCTTCCCAGCACCCCGGAGTGACGAGCTGGACCCGGGTGAGGGGATCCGTCTCAAGCCGGGACCGGAAGCCCGGATGGACTTCGGGCCAACCAACCCCTTCCTGGGCCGCCAGAGGCAGGCACACCAGGAGGATGGACAGGAGGCGCATGGGACCCACCGGGGGGTGAAGAGGCTCAGGACTTCCGGGGCTTGGGCTTGCCAGGACGGGGAGCGGGCTTGCGAGCGGGGCGACCCGCGGCTCCCTCAGTGTAGGTCCGCTTCGGACGGTCGCCAGCGGGCGCGCCGCCCGGGCGCGGGCGGCTCTCGGGCCGGGCGGGGCGCTCGGCGGAGCCGAAGGTGCGACGGGGCCGCTCTTCGCCTTCGTCGCGGCGCGGGCGGGCCGGACGGTCGCTGGGGCCGGTGCGGGGGCGGGCTTCACCGTCTTCCCGGCGGGGCCGGGCGGGTCGCTCGGCGGCGCCGAAGGTGCGGCGGGGCCGCTCTTCGCCTTCGTCGCGGCGCGGACGCGCGGGGCGGTCGCTGGGGCCGGTGCGGGGGCGGGTGTCACCGTCTTCCCGGCGGGGCCGGGCGGGGCGCTCGGCGGAGCCGAAGGTGCGGCGGGGCCGCTCTTCGCCTTCGTCGTGGCGCGGGCGGGCCTGGCGGTCGCCGGCCACCGGGTTGCGGTTGGGGCGGGGGTTCCGCGCCGGGGGTCCCTCGCGCTGCTCTTCGAAGCGCTTGGTGCGGGCCACGCGCTTGACCTTGTGCTCGTGG
>CAIRAS010000400.1 GCA_903876615.1 uncultured Holophagaceae bacterium | reverse complement strand
TGCTCCGAGTTCAGCATGCCCTTGTAGACCACGGTCCGGCTGGACAGGCTGGCGATGTAGAAGTGGCCGCGGCCCGGCAGCACCGAGCGGGAGACGCGCTTCTCGGCCAGGCGGCGGATCACGTAGAGCTTGCGCTCGAAGTCCATGCCCGCAGGCGTGGCGGGACCCCGGCCGATGAAGACCTGCCGGATGACCGGCTGGCTGGCCCGGGCGGAGAGCCCCAGCGAGGCGTTGTCCGTGGGGACGTCGCGCCAGCCGAGGATTTTCTGGCCCTCGTCCGTGGCGGCCTCTTCGAGGATCTTCTCGCAGGCATGGCGGTTGCGGTCGTCCGTGGGCAGATAGAACATGCCGACGCCGTACTCGCCAGGTGCGGGCAGCTCGATGCCCATGGAGCGGCAGCGGGAGGCGAGGAAGGCGTGGGGGATCTGGGTGAGGATGCCGGCGCCGTCGCCGGTGGACTTCTCGCTGCCCGAGGCACCGCGGTGCACCAGGTTGCAGAGGACCTTCAGGGCCTTCTGGACGATGTCATGGGAGGGACGGCCCTTGGTGTCCACCACGAAGCCGAAGCCGCAGGCATCATGCTCCTGGGTGGGATCATATAGACCTTGGGTCTGGATGGGGCGATGCCTCTCCATCGTGGGCTCCCGGGCTTAAATCGAAGGTTCGGTGCGCGGTGTTCCCAGCGTGATGTTCCCGGCAAAGACTCGTGCCGGGACGCCCAGAACCTTGCGCGGACGACGTCTCATGGCCGATGTTAGCACAGGCTCAGGAGCCTGTCAGGCCTTAAGTTGCGCACACACCCCGGGATGGCCAAAAGATCAGAATCCGTCTTCCAGTTCGTATTCTGCGTCGGGCACGGAGAGGATCTCCGGCCCGTCCCGGGTGATCGCGATGTCGTGCTCGAACTGGGCCGAGAGACCACCGTCCCGGGTGCGCACGGTCCAGCCGTCCGCTTCCACCAGGCACTTGTGGGTGCCGATGTTCAGGATGGGCTCGATGGTGATGGTCATGCCGGGTTCCATGCGGAAGCCGGTGCCCGCCTTCTGGTCCGCGAAGAGCACCTGGGGATCCTCGTGGAGGTCCTTTCCGAGGCCGTGGCCGATGTACTCACGCACGACGGAGTAGCCGCGCTCCTCGGCGAATTTCTGAACGGCCGTGGCCATGTCGCCCATGCGGAGACCGGGTCGGCAGTGCTCGATTCCCAGGAACATGGCCAACTGGGCCGTCTGGATCAGCATCCGGGCTTCCTCGGTGATCCTGCCGACGCCCACGGTGAGGCAGGTGTCGCCGTGGAACCCGTCCAGCTTGGCCCCGCAGTCGATGGCGATGATGTCGCCTTCCTGCAGGATGTATTTCGAGGGGATGCCGTGCACGACCCGGTCGTTCACCGAGGTGCAGAGGGTGGCCGGGAAGCCGTGGTAGCCCTTGAAGCTGGGGGTGGCCCCCTGCTGGCGGATGTAGGTCTCCGCGACCCGGTCCAGGTCGAGGAGGCTGACGCCCGGTCGGGCCGCCCGGGCGGCGATCCGGAGGGCGTTGGCGGCCACGCGGCCAGCCTCGCGCAGCTTGTCGATCTCCTTGCGGCTCTTGTAGCGGATCTGTTCGCGGATCAGGACCGGGCCCCCCTCAAGCTCCCAGTCTACCGACAAGCACGTGATTTAGGCTTCCCGCGGCCTGTGCGAATTCGGCCTCCCGCCCCTAGAATGGAGGGATGGCGCGACCTTCGGTGATCCTGGTGACGACAGCTGCAGGGGTGGCCGGGCTGGTCGCCTGCGGCGGGGTGCCCGCCCGGCCGGCCTCGGTGCCCCCGGACGCAGTATGGGGCGGCGAGGGAAAGACAGGTGTCTTCCTCCAGGTGGGCGAGCACCAGGGCACCCTCTGGCAGCTGAGCGTCTGGGACCGGCAGGGCCGGGTGCTGGGCACCGGCAAGTTCCGGCTGCGCGGCTTCGCCAAGGCCCGGATCATCCCCGAGGAGGTCCTGGCCTGGGAGAGCGGTGCCCTGCAGCTGAAAGACGGGACCTGGCTGGTGCCGGAACCCGCGGCGGGGCCCTGATGCCCTACACGAGCGAGGAGAAGGACTGGCTGGAGCGCGAGTGGGCCTTTCGGGCCTGGGGCCGCGCCGGTCTGCTGAGCACCGACGACTACCGGCAGGTGCTGGCCTGGGAGGCCGAGGCCGTGCCCATGGAGGTGGTCGTGTCGGCCCTCAACGCCTTCTTCGACCGCCGCGAGAAGCGGGACAAGCCCCGCACCTTCGTGGCGCTCAAGCACCTGGACCGGGATGTGGCCAAGGCCGTCAAGCTGCGCGAGGCCGTGCTGCGGGCGGGTCCGGCCCTGGACGCGGGGCGGGGCTGGGAGCAGGTGCAGGCCCCCCTGCGGGACGATCCCGCCGCCAAGGCCGCCTTCGAGGCCTGGCAGCGCCTCCGGGCCGCGGCGCCCTCGCCAGAGTCGGCAGGCTACCTGGACCACCATGACCGCGAGCGCGCGGCCCGCGCCGCACTGCTGGCTCTGGCCGAGGCGGCCCTGGGACCCGCCGCCGAGGCCCTCCGCACCGAGCTGCGCCAGCGCCTGGAGGCCGCCGAAATGAAGGAAGGCAGCCTCGTGTGGAAGCGCGCCTGGACCCACCACTGGGCCCGCCAGATAGCCGCCGCCTGGAACCTGCCCCTGGAGGGGGCGTGAGGGGGCAAGTGAAAAAATATTCACCACGAAGACACGAAGACACGAAGAAAAGCAGAGTAAAGACGGCAACTCGCACCTAGCCGTGCAGGCGGCATCCCCATTCCGGGAAACAAGCCATGCTTCACCGGCCCCCAATCAAACCAAACTTTCTTCGTGTCTTCGTGTCTTCGTGGTGAATCCTTTCTTCTTGTTTTTTGAGGTCCCATGTCCGCTGAATCACGCTGGCTGCAGGAACTGGAGGCTCCGACGGAGGGCTTCTTTGCGGCCTTCGCGGCGCGGGTGGCGGAACCTGAGGGCGTGCGGGACGTGGTGCGGGACGCGGTGAAGACGCTGGTGCCCCGCATCGACTGGGAAGCCTACCTGCCGCACGTGCCCCACGGGATTCTGGGCCTGCGGGCCGTGTTGAGGTTGCGGCCCCTGCTGGGGGAAGCGAGTTTCCGGCGGGCCCTGGCCATCCAGCTGCACATGGCTGCGCATGAAGGGCGCCGGGAGCCTGCGGCCCTGGCCCAGGTCCTGGCCGCCAAGGGCAGCGGCACCTGGCGCAACCTCGAGTCCTTCGTCACCTCCCGCCGACCCGCCTTGGCCTATGCCGAGGCCCAGGGCTTCGAGCTGCCGGTGGCCACGGACTTCCAGCGCCTGGGTCAGCTCACGGAGCTCGACATGGCCAACGTGGGCCACAAGGCCGTGGTGGCCAATCACCTGGGCGACCTTCAGGAGCTGCTGGAGCAGCCCAGGGCCACGGGGCGGCGGCTCCTGGGCCTCGCCGCCTGGGTGGCCGCCACCGTCGAAGACACCTTCTGGGCCCGGCGGGCCGCCAAGCGCCTGGCCGATGGGGACCTCGCCGTGCCATGGGGGGACCTCACCCTCACCGCAGAAGCCCTGGTGATCCAGGCCCGGGAGGTCTGCGACCTGGGCCTGGTGGCCCTGCTGGACGGCCTGACCGCTCGGCTCAAGGCCGGGCAGGGGGCCGCAGACACCCTGGTGGCCCTGGTGCTGGCGGCCGCGGAGAAGCAGCTGGACGCCCGCCGGGACCTCGAAGGCAAGACCGCCTGGACTTTCGCCTACCTGGCCACCCTCGCCCGCACCCGGCCCACGGACCCCAGGGTCTGGTGTCAGGCCGCAGCCCTGGTGAACCTCTTCCCCACGGATGAGGAGGAGGTCCGCTTGCGCCCCGCCGCCGTGGCCGAGCCGACGGTGGAAGGCCTCACGGACGCCGTGCTGGACCTGGAGCTGGTCCTCGCCATGGGCCACGCCCAGGGCCTGGTCCGGGCGGGGCAGGGTGACGCCGCCCTGGCGGCCCTGGCCGAGGCCGCCACCCGCAACGACCCCACCTTCAACCACGCCCACCAGTTCCTCGCCGTGGCCGCCGCCGCGGACCTGCTGCCGCACCTGCCGGCCTGCGCCGCCGAGGCCATGCTCACCGCCCTCGCCAAGAGCCTCGCCAACAGCCAGGGCAGCGGCGACCTGGGGCGCCTGGCGGACAAGGCGCTGGGGACTTGATCCGGCGGTCTATGGCACAATCTCGGTTCCCATCCGAGGTCGTACATGGGCAAAAACAGGCTCGAGGCGTTCAGCGACGGTGTGCTGGCCATCATCCTCACCATCATGGTGCTGGAGCTGAAGGTGCCCCACGGCGACTCCTTCGCGGCCCTGGCTCAGCTCCTGCCGGTCTTCGTGAGCTACGCACTGAGCTTCATCTACATCGCCATCTACTGGAACAACCACCACCACATGCTGCATGCGGTGAAGCACGTGAATGGGCCCATTCTCTGGGCCAACACGCACCTGCTGTTCTGGCTGTCGCTGGTGCCCTTTGCCACCGCCTGGATGGGGGAAAACCACTTTGCGCCCCGGCCTGTGGCCCTCTATGGGGTCGTGCTGATCATGGCGGCCAACGCCTACTTCATTCTGAGTCGCTGCCTGATCCACCACCATGGCAAGGACTCGCTGCTGGGCGCTGCTCTGGGGGATGACTTCAAGGGCAAGATGTCCATTGCGCTCTATGCCTCCGCCATCGCCCTGTCCTTCGTCAACCGCTGGCTCGGGTTGACCCTCTACTGGCTGGTGGCGCTGATCTGGCTCATCCCCGACCGCCGCATCGAGCGGGCCATGACCCCGTAGGGTGAAGTCGCTGGCGGCTCGGATGGCCGCCCAGTGGGGGGGCGCTGGGTGGGACATCGGCAACAGGGAAGTAGCCCTCGCTGGGTTGGCCTTCCTCAACAGGCAGTTCTTCTGTTTATCCCCTTCATCCCCTTCATCCCTGAAAATGAAAAGCCTTGAAAACAGGGATGAAGGGGATGAAGGGGATACGAAGCAAGTCGCCCTGTCGGGGTCACCGGTCCTTGAGGTAGTTCGGCATGACCCGGCCCTTGGCCCACTCGAAGATGAGGCTGGTCTGGATGTGGGCCACTTCGGGGCGGGTGGTGAAGGCGTCCAGGGCCAGGTCCCGCAGGTGGTGGGCGTCGCGCACAGCCACGTGGACCTGGAAGTCGTGGGTGCCGGCCACATGGAAGACCGCCAGCACCTCGGGCAGGCCCAGGGCGTGCTTCCAGAAGGCCTTCACCTTGGCGCGGCTGTGCTGGCTCAGCTGCACGGCGATGAGGGCCTGGAGGCCCACGCCCAGGGCCTCGGCGTTCACCTCGGTGGTGGCGCCCTTGAGCACGCCCGCCGCCCGCAGGCGCTGCACCCGCGCTAGGCAAGAGGAGGGCGCCAGACCCACGGCCGCGGCGAGCTCCTTGTTGGACAGCCGAGCATCCTTCTGCAGAAGGTCGATAATGACGAATTCAATACGGTCCATGTCCATGGTTTTGATCTTTTCACGAAATGAATTCGGCGGAAAGCCGAATTCATCGAACCTACATTGAGAGGGACTGGAGTTTCCCCATGGCCCACCTGACTGCTTCGATGTCCCTGGAGACCCAGGCCGTGCACGCGGGCCGTGAGGTGCTACACGAGCAGGGCATCCACGCGCTGCCCATCGACCTCAGCAGCACCTACCCCCTGCCGGACCTGGAGGCGGGCGGCCGCAGCCTGGAGGCCCTGGCCCTGGGCGGCCTGCCCGAGGGCAGTCCTGTCTACTCGCGGCTCTACAACCCCACCGTGGCCCGCTACGAGCAGGCCCTGGCGCAGCTGGAGGGGGCCGAGGAGGCCGTGGCCTTCGGCTCGGGCATGGCCGCGGTGACCGCCAGCCTCATGGCCGCCCGGCAGCGGGGCGGCCACATCGTCGCCGTGCGCCCCCTCTACGGTGGCACCGACCACCTGCTGGCCTCGGGAATGCTGGGCCTGGACGTGACCTGGTCCGAGGCGGACGGCATCGCGGCGGCCCTGCGCCCGGACACGGCCATGGTGCTGGTGGAGACCCCTGCCAACCCGACGATGGCGATGCTCGACCTGGAGGATGTGGTCCGCCAGGCGGGCCGGGTGCCGGTCCTCGTGGACAACACCTTCGCCACGCCCATCCTGCAGAACCCCCTCAAGCACGGCGCGACCCTGGTCCTCCACAGTGCCACGAAGTTCCTCGGTGGCCACGGCGATGTGCTGGCGGGGCTGGTGGCCACCAACCACGACTGGGCCACGGAGCTGCGCAAGGTGCGCGT
>CAIRAS010000399.1 GCA_903876615.1 uncultured Holophagaceae bacterium | reverse complement strand
GCCGGGGGCCGTGAGGTACTGCCACTTGTAGCTGGCGGCGTAGGCGGCGGGCTTGGCGACGATGGGCGCGGCCTTGAAGACGATGCCGTCCAGCCCGGGCCACTTGGGCACGGCCAGGAACCAGTGGTGGGTCTTCTC
Organism: uncultured Holophagaceae bacterium; assembly: GCA_903876615.1. Next base: position 3,401 of record CAIRAS010000399.1, on the reverse strand, counting down.
GGCGTAGGCCTTGAAGGCGGGGGTCCCCCAGATGCCCATGACGACCATGAGGATGAGGAAAGGCGACCAGGCCTTGAAGACCTGACCCGCGGTGTGGGCAGTCGCGTTGGCGGTCGCGTCAGCCGCATCGTTCTCGAAGGTCCAGACGGTCTTGGGCTGCCAGATCTTGATGAAGCCCACGAGGCAGACGAGTGACACGACCGAGGCGGTGATGGCCGGCAGCTCAGGCCCGAACCAGGTGGACAGTACCAGGGAGGCCGCGGCGTAGCTAACACCCGCCACCAGGGCCGCGGGCAGCACTTCCTTGGCCTTCTGGAAGCCCACCATGACCACGACCATGAAGAAGGGGATGATCAAAGCCATGATGGCCATGTCGATGCCCACGGCGCGGGCCATGGTGGTGGCGGGAATCCCGGTCACGGTGGACATCATGATCGTGGGCACACCCACGGGACCGAAGGGCACGGGGGGCGTGTTGGCCACGAGGCAGATGACGGCCGCGGTCAGAGGCGGGAAGCCCAGGCCAATGAGCATGGCCGCGGCCACGGCCACGGGGGCGCCCTGGCCAGCCACACCCTCCATGAAGGCCGAGAAGGAGAACGCGATGAGCAGGGCCTGGATGCGGCGATCCGGGGACAGGGACGAGATAGAGCTCTTGATGACCTCGAACTGGCCCGACTCGACCGTGAGGTTGAACAGGAACACCGCCGTCAGGATGATCCAGCCGATGGGGAAGAGGCCGGTCAGCATGCCCAGGGCCGAGGCCGAGAGGGCTGCCGTGATGGGCATGCGGTAGACCAGGACGCTGATGACGATGGTGAGGGCCAGCGTGAGGAGGCCCGCCACATGGCCCTTCATGCGCTTCACCGCCAGGGCCCAGAACAGGAAGAAGATGGGGATCGCCACCACGAGGGCCGTCAGGAGCAGACTCCCGTTCAACGCAGCATAGTTCTGGTTCCAGGGCATGGGGTGACCTTTCGACGGAACGTTGAGGGGGGAGCATCGGACAAAGTCGATGCGTGGGTCATCAATTTCCTATCTTCCTTTGCATCACATTCCTGACCAGATGGTATTTTCTGATGCTAGGCATCGGGTTTTCCGATGCAGGCCCCATGACCGGGACCCCTGAACCGGGAGATGACGAACCATGGATGTCCGCACCCTCTCCACCTTCTGCGCCGCCGCCCGGACGCTGAACTTCACCCACGCTGCCACCGGCCTGGGTTACGCCCAGTCCAGCGTCACCGCCCAGATCAAGAGCCTGGAGGAGGACCTGGGGACGGACCTGTTCAACCGGGTGGGCAACCGCCTGGAGCTGACGGAGCCCGGGGCCCGGTTCCTGGTCTATGCCGAACGCATCCTGTCCCTGACCCACGAGGCCAAGGCCTCGGTCCTGGAGGAGGAGGGCGTGGGCACCCTCCGCTTCACGGGGCCGGAGTCCGTCTGCACCTACCTGCTGCCCCCCCTCCTCCGGACCTTCCGGGCGAAGTTCCCCCGGGTGCGGCTCCAGTTCCAGCCGGGCTTCGTGCGTGACTTCAAGCGCCAGGTGCTGGAAGGCGCCGTGGACTTCGCCTTCATCCTGGAGGAGCCCTTCCCCTCCAAGACCCTGGCTGTGGAGCGGCTCCGGGACGAGGAGATCCTCATCCTCGCCGCCCCCTCCCACCGGCTGGCCTTCGCTCCCAATGTTTCCGCCCAGGACCTCATGGGCGAGGAGGTCCTGCTCAAGGCCCTGGGCTGCAGCTACCGCAACCAGTTCGAGCGGCAGCTCATCACCGCCGGGGCCCACCCCGGGGACTTCCTGGAGTTCCAGGGTGTGGAGACCATCAAGCGCTGCGTGATGGAGGGGCTGGGCGTCGCCCCCCTGCCCCGGATGGCTGTAGAAGCGGAGCTCCAGGCCGGCACCCTGGTGGCCCTGCCCTGGGACGGCCCCGCGATCCAGATCTCCTCGCATCTGGTATGGAACCCCGCCCGACACCTCAGCGCCGCCGAGAATGCCTTCTTCCAGCACGTCCGCGAGCAGCTGAAGGCCGCGCCTGTGGCTGAGGCGAAATAACAAACTGATTAGCCACCGATGAAAACCGATAAAAGCTGATGAACACCGATTAAAAGCTGACAAAGAGATGATTTACAACACGTCGTCATTTGTTTCTTTATCATGCTTTTATCGGTGTTCATCGGTGTTCATCGGTGGCGGCTTTGCCTTTTGCTGTTACCGAAGCGCCCGCCCCACCTGCAGCAGGCGACAGACCCTGGCGGCGGCGGCTTCCAGCAGGGCCGCCCCCTGGGCCATGCAGTCGTCGAGCGGCATTGGATGGGGCACGATGCTGGCGAGGGCGTCGATGCCGTGGGCCAGCACGTCGTCGGCCCCTTCGCCCAGGCCACCCGAGAGGCAGATCACCGGGACGCCGAATCGCTTGGCCACAGCGGCCACGCCCACGGGCGCCTTGCCCATGGCGGTCTGGAAGTCCGTGCGGCCCTCGCCGGTGATGACCAGGTCCGCGTCCTTGACCAGGGTGTCGAAGCCCGTGGTCTCCAGCACGATGGCCACGCCGGGCCGGAGGCTGGCGGGGGTGAAGAACAGCAGCCCCGCGCCCAGGCCACCGGCGGCGCCGGCGCCGGACTGGGTGGCCCTGTCGCGACCCGTGGCGGCGGCGGCCACGGTGGCGAAGACGCCCAGGGCGGCGTCCAGCTCGGCCACCATCGCCGGGGTCGCGCCCTTCTGGGGGCCATAGACCGCCGAGGCGCCCCGGGGTCCACAGAGGGGATTGTCGACGTCACAGGCCACCAGGAGGCTGGCTTGGGCCACGCGGGGATCCAGCCCCGAGAGGTCGATCTGCGCCAGCCGCGCCAGGGCGCCGCCGCCTTCCGGCAGGTCCGCGCCCGCCGCATCCAGGAAGCGGATCCCCAGGGCGCGCGCCATGCCGGTGCCGCCGTCGTTGGTGGCGCTGCCGCCGATGCCGATGACCAGCTTGCGCAGGCCCGCGTCGAGGGCGGCCTGCATCAGCTGGCCCGTGCCATAGGTGCTGGTGAGGCGGGGATCGCGCTGGTCCTTCGGCACCAGGGGCAGGCCCGAGGCCGAGGCCATCTCGATGAAGGCCGTGGCCCCGTCGCCGGAGACTCCCCAGTGGGCGCGCACCGGACTGCCCAGGGGACCGCGCACCACCGTGTGCCGCAGCTGCCCGCCGGTGGCGGCCACCAGGGCCTCCACGGTGCCCTCGCCACCATCGGCGATGGGCACCTTGAAGACCTCGGCGGTCGGGAACACGGCGTGGATGCCACGCTCCATGGCCTCGGCCACACCCAGGGCCGACACGCTGCCCTTGAAGGAATCCGGAGCAACGATGATGCGCATGGCGTCCACCTCTCTCTGCAGGTCAGTCTGACTGGATCAGGGTACGAGG
>CAIRAS010000398.1 GCA_903876615.1 uncultured Holophagaceae bacterium | reverse complement strand
ACGCCCGCAAACGCGGGCGTTTTTTCGTTATGTTCAAAGGATGGACCTGAAGCCCCTGCCCTGTCCCGAGCACCCAAATCCCTACACCGTTCTCGACCGGCGGTTTCTCTACGACTCGCCCTGGATCCGCGTCCGCGAGGACCGGTTCCAGCACCGCCGGGGCGCCGCCGGCCGCTACGCCATCTGTGGCTTCGTGCGCACGGCCTGTGGTGTGCTGGCCCTGGACGAGCAGGATCGTGTGGTGCTGGTGGGCCAGTGGCGCTACCCGCTGGAGGCTTACTCCTGGGAGCTCCCCGAGGGTGGCGGCGAGGCGTCCGAGAGCCCCTTCGAGGCCATCACCCGGGAGCTGGCCGAGGAGGCGGGCCTCAGCGCCCAGGTCTGGGAACCCCTGGCCTTCTTCCACCCCAGCAATTCCTCCACCGAGGAGGAGGCGTTTCTGTTCCTCGCCACGGGGCTCAGCCCCACCGAGGGGCACCATGCCGAGGACGATGAAGAGCTTCTGCTGCACCGGGAGCCCTTCCAGGACTGCCTACGCCGGGTGCTGAGCGGCGAGCTCACGGACAGCCTCACGGTCATGGCCCTGCTGACCCTCCAGGCCCGGCGGAGCGGTGTGGAAGCGCCACTGGACCCGGCCCTCGCGCAGCGCTTCTTCCAGCGCGCCGGAGAGCAGCCCTCTCGCGGCCGGGCCCGCTGGGCCGCCCTGGACGTGCCATGATCCTGAGCCTGCATCCGGACACCCCGCAGCCGCGCCATCTCGAGCGCATCGCGGAGCTGCTGCGGCGGGACGGGGTCATCGCCTACCCCACGGACACTCTCTTCGGCCTGGGCTGCCTGGCCTCGCGCAAGAAGGCCGTGGACCGCGTCCAGCAGCTGAAGGTCCGCGATCCGAAGAAGCCCATGTCGATGCTCTGCGCCGACATGGAGATGCTCTCCCGCTACGCGCGCCATCTGGATACGCCCACCTTCCGCATCCTGAAGCAGCTGCTGCCAGGGCCCTACACGATGCTGCTGCCCGCCAGCCGCGAGGTGCCGCGCTACCTGCAGAACAAGCAGGTGGTGGGACTCCGCATTCCAGACAGCACCTTCTGCCGGGCGCTGCTCACGCTGCTGGGGGAGCCCATCATCACCACCAGCGTGGTGCTGCCAGGCCAGACCATGCTCAACACGGCCTGGGAGCTCGAAGAGGAGCTGGGCCACGCCCTGGATCTGATCGTGGACTGCGGCCAGCCCGAGGGCGTGCCCAGCACGATCCTGGATCTCAGTGCCGAGGAGCCGGTGCTGGTGAGGCAGGGCGCGGGACCCTGGCCTGTCTGAGCCCCCCCCCTGCCTAGCGGCCAAACCCCGCTGAAAAGGATCGGCGCGAGTCCGACAACCAGGCTCTGGCTTAGGAGCCACCCTTCGCCCGCTCGGTGGCCTTCAGGCGCAGCACCTGACACTCCGCTTCGGTCAGCAGGCCATCGCGCTTGAGGCCCTCGATGCGGCGCAGCGCACCCTCCAGATCGAAGGCCGGGGCAGCGGCCGGAGGGACCGACTTCGCCGGGCTGGGAAGGACCGCCGCCGCCACGGGCAGGGGCTTGGCCAGGGGCGCCAGGAGCCGGCCCAGGTTCTCGCACCACTGGGAATACTGGATGGCGAGCATGTCGGCGCCCAGCCCCCGGAGCGTGGTGTGGAAGGCACCCAGCAGCTCTCCGGAATCACCGTCCACCAGCTTCAAGTCCAGGGACAGAAACGACGGGCCCGAGGACATGAAGTCGCTCTCCTCCCCCACGGCGTCCACGACCCGGCCCACCAGGACGAGATCCCCCTCCGAGAGGGAGACGGGAAGCGCGCCCTTCAGGCCTTTCTTCAGGCCCCGGGCCAGTCCCGGCACCAGGGTGTCCTCGAGGCGCCCCAGCAGGAGCTGATCCTTGGTGGCGCGCTTGCCCAGCAGCCAGGCCGCTGGCTCCCAGGCCTTGAGGCGGAGGGACCGGTGGCCAAGGTAGAGGCCCGTCTTGAGCCACTGGAAGCCCAGGGTCTTCGAAGCCTGGAGCTCTGCGGCGGGGCCGAACCAGGCGGCGTCGAGCCGGCCGTCATCCGGCAGGGGCGCCTGCGCGGAAAGAAAAGCTGGAACAGCCAGCAGGAGCGCAGCGGTGCGTCGCATGGGGTCTCCGGAGGAGGCGTTTCGTTTCAATTGGAATCAAGAATGGATACATCAAGGCTTTACCACCAAGACACCAAGGCACCAAGACACCAAGAAGGACAAGATCTCTTCAATCATGCAGTTCTTGGTGACTTGGTGCCTTGGTGGTGATTTATTTCCTTTGAGCAGAAACCAGCCTCAGTCCACCCGGTAGTGGCAGCCCCGGCTCTCGGGGTTCTGCAGGGCGGCTTTCAGGATGAGCTGGGCGCAGAGGATGCCGCTGCGCAGCTCCAGGAGCCCTCGGCTGAGTGGGGCCTCGTGGTAGAAGCGGTCGATGCGGTGGGCCAGGTACTGGATGTCGGACTTGGCGCGGTGCAGGCGGTCCCCGGTGCGGATGATGCCGGCATAGTTCCAGAGCGTGCTGCGGATGAGGCCCCAGTCCTGATCGATCAGCAGCGGGTCGGTCTCTTCCGTGGCCTCCGGCATCTGCCACTGGGCCATGTCGCGGACCTCGGGCAGGCTGGCCCCGGGCAGTTCGGCCACCGCCGCCTCGGCCCCCCGCAGGCCCCAGACCAGGCCTTCGAGCAGGCTGGTGGAGGCGAGCCGGTTTGCCCCGTGCAGGCCCGTGCAGGCCACTTCGCCAGCTGCGAAGAGCCCGGGCAGGCTGGTGCGGCCGTCCAGATCCACCAGCACGCCCCCGCAGAAGTAGTGAGCTGCGGGCACCACGGGGATCGGCTGGCGGAGCGGGTCCAGGCCCTCGGCCCGACAGGCCGCCACCACCGTCGGGAAGTGGGACTCCAGGTCCAGCTTCGCCGCGACAGGCGCCAGATCCAGGAAGACGCTGGCGTCGCCGCTGGCCGCCATCTCCTGGAAGATGGCCCGGCTGACCACATCCCGAGGCGCCAGCTCCAGGTGCTCGGGCGCGTACTTGGCCATGAAGCGCTCGCCCTTCCGGTTCACCAGCCAGGCCCCTTCGCCGCGGAGCGCCTCGGTGAGCAGGGTCCGGGGCTTGCCCGGCGCGTAGAGGGCCGTGGGGTGGAACTGGAGGTACTCGCAGTTCACGATGCGGGCACTGGCCCGGTAGGCGGCCGCCAGGCCATCCCCGGTGGCGCTGGGCGGGTTGGTCGTGTGCAGGTAGAGGTAGCCGAGCCCACCCGTGGCCAGCAGCGTCCGGCGGGCCAGGGCACCCTCCACCTGTCCCGTGGCCGGGTCGTAGAGGAAGGCCCCGTGCACCCGGATGGGATCGTAGACCCGCACGGGGCTCAGGCAGTGGTGGGGGCTGGTGATGAGATCCACCAGGCAGAGGCGCTCCCGCACCCGGATGTTCGGGTGGCTGCGCACGGCCTGGCTCAGGGCCGTCTGGATCGCCAGTCCCGTGGCGTCCTTGGCGTGGTAGATGCGCTTGGCGCTGTGGGCGGCCTCGGCGATGGCATCCGGGGAGTCGTTCGGCCCCAGGTCGAAGGGCACGCCCAGCCGCTCCCAGAGGAAGCTCCGGCAGAGCCGGGGACCCTCTTCCGCCAGCAGCCGCACCGCCTCCTGCCGGCAGAGCCCCGCGCCCGCCGCCTCGATGTCCGCCGCCAGCAGATCCGGGGAATCCCCCTCTTCCGGCGGCGCCAGGCCGATGATCCCGCCCTGGGCCCAGGAGGTGTTGCTGCCGCCCAGCTCGTCCTTGGCCACCAGCACCACGGCGGCGCCCAGGTCCGCAGCGCGGAGGGCGGCCGAGCAGCCGGCGATGCCCGCGCCCAGCACCAGCAGGTCTGCCGTCATCGTCATGCCAACTCCCAGGTGGGACGGTCCAGGGCCCACAGGGGCGCGAGGTCCGTATCATCGTCCATCCGTCGGCCCTGGTCCAGTCGCTGGCCCGTGAGCTCCAGGGCCGCTTCGGCCCGGACCTCACCCCAGGGCGTGGCAAAGGCGCCGCCGCAGGCCCGCAGCCGCTCCAGCGCCTCCTGCCAAAGCGCCAGGGCCCCCGGCCGGTTGTGCTGCTGCAGGTGGTGGTAGCCCCCCGCCATCAGGATGAGCCCCTGCAGCTGCTCCCGAAGGTCCCCGGTGGCGCGGTCCCAGAGGGGCTCCAGGGCATCGTGACACTCGTGGAAGAGGCCGTGGTTGAAGAGGGACACGCCGCAGGCCAGGGGGTACCGTTCGCCCAGGGGCAGCGGGGTGAGTGCCGCCAGCTGCCAGCCGCAGCGCAGGCTCACCAGGGGCCCCCAGGCGCCCCAGGAGGCCCCGGGCAGCCAGCCCATGGGCCCGAGGCCCACGGTCTCCGGCCAGGCGGCCTGGTGGCGCTGCCAGGCCCCGGCGGGATCGTGCTGACCCAGGGCTCCCAGCATGCGGGCGCTGAGGTTCAGCAGCAGCGGCTCCGGCAGGCCGCCGGGATGCTCGGCGCGCACCCGCGGGGCACCCAGGATCGTGGGCCAGACCAGATGCTCGCGGGCCACGGGATCGGCCAGGGCCGCCTCGAGCCAGCTCCGGAGCACGTCCTGAACGGCCCGGGGCAGCAGCGGCTGGCGCTGCCAGAAAGGGGTGCGGTTGCAGGCGTCGCTCATGGTTCCACCAGCAGGCGCAGGGCGAGACCACCCCGGTCATTCTCGGCAACCCCGGCCCACTGGCAGCCGGGGAGCCGGCCCTTCAGCACCTTGCGGGGATCGCCCTCCTGGTGCGTCAGCAGCCAGCGGGCCACCAGGCCCCGGTATTTCTTGGAGAAGTGGCTCACGGCGCGGCCGCTGGCGTCGAAGATCTCGACGGTGTGGCGAGGCCGGGTCCACCCCTTGAGCAGGTCCGCGGAATCGCCTGGCAGCAGCTCCCAGAGGGGACCGGCGGGCAGCGCCTCCAGCCGCTTGGGCAGCGCCTGCCGCCAGTGGGCCTTGAGGCCGGGGATGGCCGCGGGCTTCAGCTTGTAGGGTGGCACCAGCTCGTCGCCGCGCTCAAGCCCTCGGAGCAGGGACAGGATGTGCACCTGGGACCAGGTCGCCGGAGGCAGGGTGCCCGAGTCCAGGGCCTGGAAGGCCACGCCGGTGTAGCGGGCCAGGGCCGGCAGGAGGGGCACCGGCCCCGCCAGGGCCAGGGCCTCGCTCCGCGCCTTGGCCAGGGCCAGATCCTTCACTTCGAAGGCCTTCTTCAGGGCCTCGGGGGAACCGGTCCGCGCCAGGGCCACCAGCCGCGTCCGCACCCAGCGCTGGTCGGGGGTCTCCAGGAGTTGCCCCACTACGCCCCCGGGGGCCTTGTCCTCGGAGGGGGCGAGCAGGATCAGCGGCAGGGCCTTCATCGGGAGGCCACCCAGGCCTCGAGGCTCACCAGCTGGAAGCCCGAGAAGAGGTCCCGAAGGAGGTCGCCATGGCCGCGCAGGCCCGCACTGTGGGCGAAATGGTGACCGAAGCTGACGCCGGGCAGATCCGGCTGGCCCTCATCCAGCTCCCAGGGATGCAGCACCAGGGGGGTTCCCGCATCCTCCAGGGCCAGGGTCTCCAGGGCCCGCCGCACCAGGCTGAAGGGCAGCACCCGCAGGCCCCAGCCCCAGAGCGGTGAGCGCGGCGGGCCGGACCAGAGCACCGGGGGCGGCAGCTCCCAGAGGTCCGCAGCCAGCCGATGGGGGCGCCGGGGCCAGGCGGGATTCCCGATGACGGCCAGGGGAACCCGGCTGGAGTCGTAGCGGAAGCCGAGGTCCGGCAGGTCCCGCCACCAGTCCGCCGCGGTGCCGCGGAGGCTCCACTCCGGGGCCCGGTAGCCCACCACGGCCGTCCCGGTCAGGTCTTCCAGGAGCGCCTTCCCTTCGCGCAGCGAGGCCTGCCAGGTGGCCCGGTCCTGCTCGAAGGCCCGGCGGTGCGTGAGCCCGTGCAGGCCGATGGCGTGGCCCTGCCGGACGATCCGGCGCAGCAGGTCCGGGTGTCGCCGGGCCTGGTCCGCCAGACAGAACCAGGTGGCCTGGGCGCCCAGGTCCGCACAGAGCTCCAGGGCCTTTTCGGTGGCCAGGGGCAGGCGGCACTCGAAGCGGTCCAGGGCCTCGGGCTGGTCGTAGGGCGGGCAGCAGAGCTGGAACCAGTCCTCCCAGTCCAGGGAGAGGGGCAGCCGGCGAATGCTCAGGTGAAGTTCCGCTCAGAGAGGCTGATGAACTCCAGGGAGAAGTCGTCCAGCTCCGTCTGGAACTGCTTGAGCTGCCCCTGGAAGAAGTTGTAGGCCATGAGCGCGGGAATGGCCGCCGCCAGGCCTGCGGCTGTGGCCACCAGGGCCTCCGAAATGCCCGGTGCCACCGTCGCCAGGTTGGCGTTGCCCGTGGCCCCGATGCCACGGAAGGCGTCGATGATGCCCCACACGGTGCCGAAGAGCCCGATGAAGGGACTGACGGCGGCCACTGTGGCCAGGCCCCCGAGAGAGCGCTCCAGGCGGCCCATCTCCACCACGCTGGCCCGCTGGAGGGCACGCTCCACGGCCTCCATGCTGCGCAGCTGCGACTTGCCATCCTGGCCCACCTGCCGCAGCTGGTAGGTCACCTCGCTGTAGCCCGCCACGAAGAGGCCCACGAGGGGACTGAGCGCGAACTTCTCCACCTGCTGCTTGAACTCCCGCCAGTCCGTGGCCCGCTTGAAGGCGCCGCGGAACTGCTCGGACACGCTGCGGCAGCGTTGGTAGAGCAGCGCCTTGCGAATGATCACCACCCAGCTCAGGAGCGAGAAGGTGATGAGGATGACCATGACCACTTTGGCGACCGGACCCGCATGGAGCATGACTTCCAGGAGGTTGACCTCGTTGCCCGTGGGTGCCGCCAGAATCGCCATGCTGTCTCCGTGGCGTCATGATACCAACCTGAACGCGATACACTCGACAGGTTTGCGAAGGGGT
>CAIRAS010000397.1 GCA_903876615.1 uncultured Holophagaceae bacterium | reverse complement strand
CGAGCAGCTCGAGTATCTGCTGGAGGCCACCTCGGGCCGGGGCGTGAAGCTGGCCCTGCGCCTGGCACCTGGCGCCGAGACTCCCGTCCTGGAGCTGCTGCGCGAGGCCCGGGGGGAGGCCGTGGGCTTCTGCTGGCACCCTGGCACCGGGGACCCCGAGCCGCTGGCGGATCGCCTCTGGTGCGGTGTCTGCGAGCCGGGCTCGGACCTGAGTGCCCTGCAGGCCCTGGGCTACCGCTGGGACATGGCCCTGCCCGCCGAGGAGCCGGAGCGCTTCCGAGTCCAGGCGGCGGCGCTGGATGCGGCCCATCCACCGGTGCTGTTCCCCGCTGAGATGCCGACCACAGCCCTGGGCCGCCCGGTGGTGCCGGATGACAGCCTGGTCTTTGGCAAGCACTGGGATCGCAGCGGAGACCGCCCGTGAGCCCGACGCTGCTGGTGATCGCCGGTGAGGACTCCGGCGACCTGCATGGCGCGGAGCTGTTGCGGGAGCTGAAGGCGCGGCGTCCCGACCTGCGCATCGTGGGTGTGGGCGGGCCGCGCATGACGCCCTACCTGGACCGCAAGCTGGCGGACGTCCAGGATCTTGCCGTGGTGGGTTTCGTCGAAGTCATCCGCCACCTGCCCCGGCTGAATCGGCTGTTCAAGGCCATCCTTGCCGCCGCGAAGGAAGAAGCGATCAGCGATGCCCTCCTCATCGACTACCCGGGCTTCAACCTGCGGCTGGCCAAGGCCCTGCGCCGGAACCTGCCGGCGGTGCGGCTGCACCAGTATGTCTGCCCCCAGGTCTGGGCCTGGAAGCAGGGCCGCATCCCGGAGTTGGGCACGGTGCTGGACACCCTGTTCTGCCTCTTCGACTTCGAGCCGGAGCTGTTCCGGGGCTACCCCGTGGACGCCCGCTTCGTGGGCCATCCGCTGGTGGAGCTTGTGCAGCCCGAGTGCAACCGCGAAGCCTTCTTCGCCGAGACCGGCCTGGACCCGCACCGGCCCCTGGTGGCGCTGCTGCCGGGCAGCCGCAGGGGCGAGATCCAGCGCCTGCTGCCGCCCATGGCCGACTTGGTCCGGCGCTGGGAGCAGGCCCGGCCCGAGGTGCAGTGGGTGCTCCCCGTGGCACCGACCCTGGACTCCGAGTTTGTGCGGGGGTATCTCCAGGGCGCCCCGGTGCTGCTGGTGCAGGGCCGCACCTACGCCGCCCGGGCCTATGCGGACGCGGCGCTGGTGGCCTCCGGGACCGCGACCCTGGAGACCGCCCTGCTGGGCACACCTTTCGCGATCATCTACCGCCTGAACGCCCTCACCTACCAGATCGCCAAGCGCCTCGTGAAGGTGCCCCACTTCGGCCTTGCCAACCTGGTGGCCCGGCGGGAAGTGGCTCCGGAGCTGCTGCAGGACGAGGTGAATCCCGGGCGGCTGGGCCAGGAGCTCACCCGCCTGCTTGACCCGGAGAATGCTCGGCGGCTCCGGGCCGGACTGGCCGAGGTCCGTGGCCACCTAGGCGAGCCTGGGGCGGCCGCCCGGGTTGCCGAGCAGCTCCTCCTGAAGCTCTGACCCGGGGGCTGTCCAGGTAACGGAGCACCTTCCGCGGCACCAAGTTGGCCCTCAGGACATCTCAAGGCGTGGAGGCGCTCATGATCCCCTGGCTCTGCACGATCCCGATGCTCTTGGTTCAGCCCGCGACCGCGGTGCTGCCGGTGGTGGACGCCAAGGACCTGCCCGCCGCAGCCCGGGGTCCCATGGTTCCCCGGGGCCCCGATGGGGGGGGCGACGGAGGCATGATCAGCGCCATGCGCCGCCAGGCGCGCAAGGGCCCCGGGATTCCGGCGCTGCAGCTGCCCGCCGGCAGCCTGCGGGTGAAGGACAAGGTCCCCGACATCAGCGGCTGGCGCGCCTACGCCATCGAGGTGCCTGCCGGTGAGAGTGTGCGGGTGCAGGTGGTGGAGGGCCGGAAGGGGTGGTTCCGGGTGCTGGGCGTGAATGCCTGGGGAGACCTGGAGGAGGGTCTGCTCCAGAACCGCATTCCCAGTGGGGAACCCCGGGCCAGCTACAAGAATCCGAAGCAGGAGACCCGCACCATCTACTTCATCGTCGACACCCTGGACGCCAACATGATGGGCGAGGACTTCGAGGTCGAAGTCATCCGGAACTAAGAGGTCCTAACAAAACCCCATCGCGGCTAAGTCGGGTTTTGTTACGACCGCTAATCGGCGGCTGCCCCTGGGGCGGGCTTTGGTTTCGGGGGTAGGCGCTGGGGGAAGGCATCCTTGAAGGTCTGCCGCAGGGCCGTGGGGGCGCTCTGCCAGGCCCTTGAGGCTGCGGCCGAGCTGGGGTAGGTGCCGTAGCAGGCCTGCCAGAACCGGATACCGTCCCGCCGGGGGAAGGGGAGGATCAGGATCTCGTGAGCCTTGGCTCCCGCCACGCGGGCCACCTGCTTCAGGCCGCTGGCGGGACCCGAGACCACCAGGCGCAGGGTCCAGGAGCCCTGGGGCGCGGCAGCGCGCAGGGCCTCGCCCCGGTGCAGGGCCTCGGGCAGGTCCATGCGGTCCAGGGGCTTGAGGGCCTCCTCGGGCTCGGCCAAATCCTTTTCGCTCAGCACGATCCGGGGTTCCTCCACGCGGACTTCCAGGCTGCGGGAGGAGCCGCCCATGAGGTTGCTGACGCTCAGCGTATAGACCGTGGTCCGGTCCGGGACCACGGCGATGCTGGACTGGCCATCCAGCTCCAGGCCACCGGGTTCCAGGTGGACCTTGGCATTGCCCTGGCAGGACCAGCGCAGCTCCACCTGCTCCCCGGGCTTCACGACCTGGCGGCTGGCGGTGAAGGTGCAGGCCACCGCCGGGAGCGGCAGGGCACCCACGCCCGGGCCCAGCACCGCGACTTCCAGGGTGCGGCTCTGCCCCCCGGCGGCGTTGTTGGCGGTGATGGTGTAGCGGGTGTTCTCCATGGGCGTGACGATCACCTCGCTCTTGCCATCCAGCTCCATGCCGCCGGGTTCCAGGCGGACCTTGGCGCTGCCGGCGCACTCCCACTTGAGCACCACCGGCTCACCCGGCAGCACCGCCCGGGCACTGGCGTCGAAGGCGCAGATGCGGGCGGGCTCACCCAGCGGGAGTCCCGGAGTGACGCGCACTTCGGCGTGCCCCAGTTCCGGGCCGCCCGGGCGGGCGTCGAAGACTCGGTAGGTTGTGGTGTAGCCCGGGCGCAGCGTGACCTGGGAGCGGCCCGGGAGGATCATGCCGCCAGGTTCGAGGCGGATCCGGGGCACTTGGGTGCAGGACCAGGTGAGCAGCACGGAATCGCCGGGCCGGATCTCGCTGGGCTCGAGGGTCAAGGTGCAGGGCGTCGGGGCCTGGGCGAGGCAGAGGACCGTGGTCAGAGCGAGCAGGGGATACATAGGGCGAGTCTACCTCGGGTGGCGGGGTTCCCGCGCCCCTCGGCTGCCCAGGTCCTGGCGAGGCTGCGTTCGAGCACCCTCGGGAAGGTCCCCGGCTCACCGCCTCCGGAGCCCTGGACCTTGACAGATCATCTGTTTGAAACAATCGTGTTGGCAGTGATGTTTGCCAGGGGTTGATCCGAAACAGGAGATGGAAGAATGGCTACGGCTCCGCATTCCACACTCACCCCGCGCAAGAAGACCCCCGCCAAGCCCGGGGCCAGGATCCAGCATCGCCTGTGGGACACCGAGTTCCATCGGAATGGCCAGACCTGGGTGCTCTCCATCGAGGTGGACTCCCGTCCCTGCACGCTCATCGATCCCGACGGTCATCCCAGTGAGATCTTCCCGGGTTCGGGGACCTACAAGCTGGTCTTCCCCGCAGGCTCGCGCTCGCCGCTGGTGAGCCTGGCCATCGACCCGGATCCCGGTCCCGGCCGAAGCTAGTGCACCTCGCCTGAAATACCTGGGTCAAGCTGGTGACGGCGAGGTGCACTTCCATCGGGGCAAAGCCCCTCTAGCGCCCCAGTGCGCAGACGCGCTGAGGCTGTCACTCCACTGGGGGCACGGCCCTCCAGGTCTCGCACGCAGGGCGTGCTCCTGCTCGCTTTGGCTCGCAGACCTGGAGCCTCTCCCCAGACCCCCGCCGCGGAGTGCCCAGGGGCGGGTCGAATGGTCCGACTATTTCGCGCGGGCACCACTAGAACTGCAGGGAGGTTCCCGCCGCCTGATCGGACTGCTCGAGCAGGGCTTCGACCCGCAGCAGGTACCAGCCCACAGCGGCCAGCAGCGCCGGTCCCGCCGGCAGGAGCCGGTGCGGCAGCCCCACCTCCGCCAGGGCGAGGATGGGCTCATCCGGGATCATCCTGTGGGAGGTGTCCGGCCGCAGCGTGAGGCGGACGACGGTCATCCCGTCCTGGTCGAGGAAGGCTGCGCCGCCCTCAGCCTCCTCCAGGCGGATCCAGTCAAAGGTCTCTCCACTCAGAAAGACCAGCTCCCCGTGCCCCAGGGGATGGGGGTGGAAGGTGGCCAGATCCACCCGGGAGTCGAGCAGCCTGAGGGTCACGGTGTCTGAAGGGAAGCCCCGGTGCATCAGGGTCCAGGCTCCGTCGGCGGTTTCCACCCGGGCCAGGGTGGTGTCCCCGGGCTGGAAGGTGAGGGTGGCGACGATGCCTTCCTTTGCGTGCAGGGCGAAGGCCAGGCGGGTCCCGGCGACCCTCTGCCACGTGAGGGGGGTGGTCTCAAGTCTGGTGAGCGCTGGCATGGCGTTTCCCCTTTCCCTGGGGCGCACTTGCGCAACCTTCAATATGGGTCCAGAACCCCTGTCGGGAAAGGGAGCCGTCAGGAAAAGATCTGGATTCAGACCCCTCGATCTACCCGCTCAGAGCTCAGTTCCCGAGGTAGGTGATCCATAAGCGTAAAGGAGGAGTAGGGAGGCCCAGTAAGCTATATTTAAGAATTGCAATTAATGATCTTAGATTACTTTGAAACTCTAAAATTCTTGCTGAAAAATGGTCTGTCAAAACTGGGACAAAAATAATTTGTGCTCTCAGGATTCCAGAAGAATCTTTCTTCTCTGGAAGATTGGAAATCTGATCAATCTTCCAAGCTAGGAAATTGGGATGGAAAATCACAGAAGGATTATTCTGTCAAGAACTTTCAGAAGATAAGAAAATAGTAATTCCATATCCGTAAACAGAAGTCACATTTGTTGAGACTCGGTCGCATATAATGGCCTTCAAGCCGGACCAACCCTCCATGTCAGGCTAAGTGCTTATATGCCTGTCATTATAGGGTGCCGACTCTGCGGTTTATGCCCTTTTCTGCACTCAGGAAGGAGGGAATCAACCTTTCTGGCTGTTAAACCTTGTTTATAGTTGGCTTATAGATGCGATTGATTCTCAGCGTTTAAGGCCAGGGGGGCACTCCGGGTAGGGCCGGATGCCCTATAAGCCCATTCTTGAGGGTTAACCGTATCCACGACAATGTTTATACTTGCTAAGAAGGGAATGATTATTAGTGAATAGTAGTATTTTGAGTACAAGAGAATTTCAGATAAAACATGAGTATCATATATATAATTTATATTTATATTTCGTTTCTACTTCTAAGCTTAGGCTTTGGATACAGTGATTCCCTACTGAAATCAACCCAAGAGGCTACCGATGTTCAGTAGGAAATCACATGGTATCAATACTTCATAGCTTGAGTATTCGGACATTACGCTCTGCCTAGTGTTTCGTGCCTGGTCGGATTGTGGCACTCAGCAGCATGTTCCACCCGTATATTAGGGTTCCGGCGGTATCCTAATGAGCCAGCGTAATAGCTCTATCGGACTATCCATGACCTATTATGGATTGTAATGGGCTCCAAACTGTTAACAAGCTGCCATTACTCATTTAACTTTTTTCCCTCAGCATTGCCGCTATCATTCCTCGGTTACTTTTGGTTCTAGCCTTTTATTGAAGGTCTTTGATGATTTATTGGATGTTGTGAGCCTCTGGAAAATCTTTACTGGGCATCCATTAGGTATATAAGAGATTTATGGTTTCGACATAGTAAATAATAATTATAAAAAATACATAGAAGCGTTTAGTCACACAATAGCTTCATCCTTTTACCACTTTTTGAGTATGCTTCGGGAATGTAAGATACCTGATTATTCGCAACTCTCTCTATCAGCTCATGTTTTATCATTACCTCGGCTGTTATTAATTTCACCATATTTTTCATGATACGATTGATTTCTACTGAACCATTTAGACCTAACTCATTTGAAATATTATCCCAGTTTATATCATT
>CAIRAS010000396.1 GCA_903876615.1 uncultured Holophagaceae bacterium | reverse complement strand
TCTTCAAGCACAAGCGGGCCCAGGTGGACGCCGCGGGCGAGGCCGTGAAGGCCATCTACCTGCGCAACGTGTTCCCCGAGATGAAGATCACCTGGGGCACCCACCCCAACAACATCGGGCACGAAGAGGCCGTGGGCTGCTTCCGCTGCCATGACGGCAGCCACACCGCTGCCGACGGCCGGACCATCAAGGGCGACTGCGACACCTGCCACACGATCCTGGCCCAGGACGAGAAGGACCCGAAGATCCTCAAGACCTTCGGATTGTAGGACTGGCAAGGGCGGGTGCGGTCATCCAGAATGACGGGATGACCGCCCCCGCCCTTCCTCTGATCGCCATCGACGGCCCGTCCGGTGTGGGCAAGTCCACCACCGCGCGACGGGTCGCTGAGCGTCTGGGCTGGTTCTACCTCGACACCGGCGCCATGTACCGTGCCGCGGCCCTGGCCGTCCAGCGGGCCGGGATCGCCCTGACCGACCACGCCGCGCTGGAGGCCCTCCTGCAGTCCCTGGACCTCAGCCAGGAGGGCACCCGCATCTTCCTCGCGGGCGAGGATGTCAGCGAGGCCATCCGCAGCCAGGCCATCACCCAGCTCGTGACCCCCGTCAGCGCGGATGGCCGCGTGCGGGAGGTGCTCGTGGACCAACAGCGCCGCATCGGAGCCCGGGGGCGCTGGGTTGTGGACGGGCGGGACATCGGCACCGTGGTCTTCACTGGGGCCTGCTGCAAGGTCTTCCTCACGGCGAGTCCCGAGGCCCGCGCCCGGCGGCGCTTCCTGGAACTCCAGGCCAAGGGGCAGTCCCCTGATCTGGAAGCGGTGCTGCAGGACCTCCAGCGCCGCGACCTGGCCGACAGCACCCGGGCCGTGGCCCCGCTCCGCCGGGCCGAGGATGCCGCAGAGCTGGACTCCAGCAACCTGAGCCTCAACCAGGTCGTGGACTGGATCGTGGCCAGGCACCAGTCGCATCCCTGAGGAGAGGCCGTCTCACCCGAGCAAGCTCTCGATCCGCCGCCAGGAGCCCAGGTTGGCCACCTCGGTGAAGCCGACCTTCTTCAGGATCGCGACGCCAGAGCCGCTGCGGGCGCCGGACTCACAGCAGACCAGCACCGGTTTGGCGCGATCCAGCTCCTTGGCCCGGGCTTCCAGTTGGTCCAGGGGGATGTTGATGGCGCGGCCATGGCGCGCCCCCTTGAACTCACCCTTGGTGCGCACGTCCACGATCTGCCCGCCCCGCGCCAGCAGGGCCTTCAGGTCGCCCACCGGGGCGGAGCGCCGGCTCCAGAGCACATAGCCCACCGCGGCGATGGGGATGAGGTAGATCCAGTAGTCGAGCATCAGGCTCTCCCCAGGGCCCAGATCAAGCCCATGAAGGCACCATAGCTGATGCCCCGAATGGGGGTTGCAGTCAGGGGACAGGAGCCCGTGCTGCAGCCCACTAGGCGGTGCCAGCCGTAGCCCAGGGCACCACCCACGACGAGGCCCAGGGCGAAGCGGATCACTGTAGCTTTCATCGGGCGCAACCTACGCCGGCCCCTTCAGGCACGCCCAGTTTCTTCAGGATGGTGGACATCAGACACCAGTTGGTCAGTCC
>CAIRAS010000395.1 GCA_903876615.1 uncultured Holophagaceae bacterium | reverse complement strand
GCCTTCGACGCCAAGGAGGCCCACCTCCTGACGGAGCTGGCCAACACCCTGGCCTTCGGGGTCGCGGCCCTGCGCACCCGCATGGCGCGTCAGCAGTCCGAGGCCGCCCTCGAAAAGAGCATGGAGCGCTTCCGGCAGATCGGTGAGGCTGCGGAGGAGTGCATCTGGGAGGTGGATCCCGAGGGTCTCTACACCTATGTCAGCCCCGTGGTGGAGGCCCTCCTGGGCTACACCGCCGAGGAGTTGGCGGGCAAGGTTCACTTCTACGACCTCTTCCCCGAGGCCGAACGGGAGGGCTTGTTACAGGCGGTCTTCGAGACCTTCGCGCGCCGGGAGGCCATCCGGGATTTCCCCAACACAGTGCTCCACAAGGACGGTCGGGAGGTGCTCCTGGAGACCACGGGGCTGCCGATCCTGGGCCCCGCCGGGGAGTTCCTGGGCTACCGGGGGGTGGACCGGGACGTGACCGAGCGGCGGCAGGCGGAGCAGTTCCTCCGGGAGAGCGAGGAGCGCTTCCGCAGCCTCTTCGACCACACCCCGGTGGCCGTGCTGGAGGAGGACTTCTCCCGGGTGGCCCAAGGCCTGGAGGCGCTGCGGCAGGAGGGCGTCACGGACCTGCGCGCCCATCTCGACGCCCATCCCGAGGTGCTCCAGGACCTCTTCTCTCGGGTGCGGGTGCTCGAAGCCAATGCTGCAGGCCTGCGGCTGCTGGGGGTTGCCAGCCAGAGGGAGCTGACCCTGAAGCGTCCCGACTACTTCACCGAGGCTTCGCTGGCGGTCATCCGGGAGGAGCTCGCCCAGCTCTTCGAGGGCCGGACGGAGGTGGAGCTCGAACTGCCGCTCCTCGACCTCGCGGGGCGCCCCCTCGAACTGCAGCGGCGCCTCTCCGTGGTGCCGGGCCATGAAGGTGACCTCTCCCGAGTGCTGGTGTCCCTGGTCGACCGGACCGAGGAGGTCCGGACCGAAGCGGAGCGCAGCCGCATGGAGAAGGAGCTGAACCACCTGCAGCGGCTGGAGAGCCTCGGGCGCCTGGCCAGCGGCGTCTCCCACGACATGAACAATGTGCTGGGGGCCATCATGGCCGTGGCCAGCCTGCTCAAGGCGCGCCACCCGAACCAGCCCGCCATCGTCAAGGATGCGGAGTCACTGCTGCAGGCTGCCGTCCGCGGCCGCGACCTGGTGAAGGGCCTGCGGGACTTCAGCCGCAAGGACCTGGACTCCGCGGTGGCGCTCGACCTCAACGAGCTGGTCCGTAAGGAGGCGGACTTGCTGGAACGGACGACGCTGAAAAAGGTGGCCATCGCGCTGGACCTGGAGGAAGGCCTGCCCGAGTTCTTCGGGGAGGCAAGTGCCCTGGCCAACGCCCTCATGAACCTCTGCATGAACGCCTACGACGCCATGCCGGGCGGCGGCCGGATCACGCTGGGCACCCGCTTCCAGAAGCCGGGGGCCCTGGTGCTCACGGTCCAGGATGATGGCGAAGGCATGCCGCCGGACGTCCTGGCCCGGGCCATGGAGCCCTTCTTCACCACCAAGCCCACGGGCAAGGGTACGGGCCTGGGGCTCTCCCAGGTCTTCGGAACCATGCGGGCCCACGGGGGCACCATGGACCTCCAGAGCCAGCCGGGCCAGGGCACCCGAGTCACCCTGACCTTCCCCCTGGCCTCGGAGCAGGGGTCGGCCAGCGCCGATGCGGAGGCCACGCCGGCCTCGCCCCAGCGGACCCTGCGGGTGCTCCTGGTGGATGACGACAACCTGGTGCGGGAGACCTTCCTGAGCATGCTCGAGGTGGTGGGCCACCACCCCCAGGGTGTCTCCGGCGGGCAGGAGGCGCTGAGCATCCTGGCGCGAGGCCCCCTGCCGGATCTGGTGATCATGGACATCAACATGCCCGACATGGACGGCCTGGAGACCCTGGGTCACCTGCGGTCCCGCTGGCCCGGACTCCCCGTGCTGATGCTCTCCGGCTACGTGGACGACCGGGCGCAGGAGCTCATCGAGGGTTTCCCGGACGTCCGCACCCTCAAGAAGCCCTGCGACATGGCCGACCTGCGCCGAGTCCTCCAGGACTGGGTGTGAGCCTCACTCGCTGTTGGTCCAGCGGAAGTCCTTGAGCTGTTTGCGCAGGGCCATCTTCATGAACTTGCCGGTGGCGGTGCGGGGGATCGCTTCCATGAACAGGTAGGCGTCCGGCAGCCAGAACTTGGCGAACTTGGGCGCCAGGTAGTCCCGCAGCTCATCGGGCGTTGCCGTGGCGCCGGGGCGCAGCACCACGCAGGCCACGGGCCGCTCGTCCCACTTGGGGTGCGCCACGGCCACGACTGCGGCCTCAGCCACGGCCGGGTGGCCGATGAGGGCGTTCTCCAGGTCCACGCTGCTGATCCACTCCCCGCCGGACTTGATCAGGTCCTTGCTGCGGTCAGTGATGCGGACATAGCCCTGGGGGCTGGTGGTGACGATGTCCCCGGTCCGGAACCAGCCGTCCTCGGTGAACTTGCTCGCTTCGGCAGGGTTCTTGAAGTAGCTGCTGGCGATGAAGGGGCCGCGCACCATCAGCTCGCCCATGGCCTTGCCATCCCAGGGCGCGGGGCCATCCAGGGCCTCGACGCGGACCTCCACCAGAGGCACCGGCAGACCCTGGGTGGCGCGCAGCTGCAGCTTCTCCACCGCGGGCAGACCCGCGAGGCTGGGTTTGATGCGGCTCACGGTGCCCAGGGGGGTCATCTCGGTCATGCCCCAGGCCTGGACCACGTGGAGGCCGTGGTCCCGCTCGAAGCGCTCGATCATGGAGGGCGGGGCCGCCGCGCCGCCGGAGATGATCTCGTTCAGCTTTGAGAGATCCCAGGTTCCGGTGGGCGCCTTGTCCAGCGCATCGAGGAGACTCAGCCAGATGGTGGGCACCCCGGCGGTCTTGGTGACGCCCTCGCCGGCCATCAGGTCCAGCAAGCTCACGGCGTCCAGGTGCGGGCCGGGGAAGACCTGCTTGGCGCCGATCATGGTGCAGGTGAAGGGCAGGC
>CAIRAS010000394.1 GCA_903876615.1 uncultured Holophagaceae bacterium | reverse complement strand
GCCCTCTAAGCGATAAACCACCCCTGCCGGGCTCACGGGCCTGTGGCGCGCATCTGTGTCATCTGCGCCATCTGCGGTTTGCTTGCTTTTGGCTGAGGCTGCTCGGTCGGTGGAGATGAGTCGGTCAGCGCGCCGGGAAGGCCTTGGCCCAGGCTTCGATGCCTTCGGCCAGGTCGGGGATGCCGGGGCCGAAGCGGGCGGCGCCGAGCCAGTGCAGGCCCGGCGGCAGGGCTTCCAGCAGCCGGGTCAGCCTTGCGGCGTGGCCCGGCGCCAGCAGGGGGAAGGCGCCGGGGCAGGGCTCCGCCCGCACCTGGACCGCCTCGCCTAGCTCCGGCAGCCAGCGGCGCAGCTCCTGGAAGACGCCAGGCCAGGCCTCAAGCTCGGGCGCCAATGGGAAGGCCCCGCCGAGGTAGGTGCGCAGCTGCAGCAGGCCCGGCACACCGCGGGGATCGTCCGCGGCCAGGGCCACGACTCCCAGCAGGCCGCGTCCCTCGGGCGGATGGAGCAGCAGGCCGAAGTCCCGCTCCCAGCCGGGCACCGGGGCGTGACGGCTGTGCCAGACCCGGAGGTCCAGGGTGGGGATGGCCGCGAGCAGGGCCGCGCTGGGATCGGCCACGGTCGCCAGCAGGGCCGCGGCTTCCGGGGTGGGCAGGGCCAGCACCAGCTGTGTGGCTTCGCGGGTGATGCCCTGGCCTTGCACCCGCCAACGGCCCCCAGGAAGGGCCTCCAGGGCCTGGGCCCGGCGCTCTGGCTGCACGCAGCCCAGGCGCTCCGCCAGGGTTCGGGCCAGGGCGCCGGTGCCGCCCCGCAGGAGGTGGGTGGCCTCGGGGCCGACGCGCAGGGCGCCGAGCAGCAGGCCGCCCCGGGCCTCCAGGGTTCGCAGCCGGGGCAGGGCCTCCACGCCGAGGCGCTCCAGTGGGGCCGCCAGAACCCCCGCCACCAGGGCCGGTAGGCACGCCTGGGCGAAGCCCTCCCCCAGGCGGCGGGCGAAGAAGCTCTGCAGATCTTCCCCTGCCGGGCCCAGGCCGATGAAGGGTTCTCCCAGCAGGCGCAGCTTTGCGGCGAAGCCCAGGTCGGGGTCTGTGAGGAGGCCCCTCGGGGTGGCCGGACTGGGTCGCCGTCGTCCGCCCTTGCCTAGCCAGCGGGGTCCCTTGGGGCCGCTGGGGGCGAAGCTCAGGTCCAGGTCCCGGCAGAGCCGCGCCAGGGCACTGCTTCGGCTCAGCCGCAGACCCTGGGGGCCACGCTCCAGGAAGGCTGGTTCGCCGCTGGGCCCGGGCCAGGCCAGCGTCTGGGCCCAGCCTCCCACGGCCTCTGAAGCCTCCCAGACCTCCACCGCCTGGCCCGCTCGGCGCAGGTGCCAGGCCGCCAGCAGGCCGGAGATCCCGCCGCCGAGGATGAGGGTGTCGGGCTGATTCGAGGTCACGGGGCTCCGGAAGCGGTGCTTTCGGAGTATGAAACAGAAGCGGGTGCTGGGGGACAGGCCCAGCGTATGAGCTTGAGGGGACCCAGCTGATCGGTCCCCACCTTGGGTCACCCTCCGGTCGGCGCGGCACTGAAGTGCAGCAGCCCCCACCCATGGCCATCTGGGTCGACGAAGCTGTGGGTATACATGAAGCCGAAATCCTCCGGCTGGTCATAGGTCGAGCCGCCTGCGGCGATGGCCTTGGCGACGAGCTCGTCGACCATCTCCCGGCTCTCGCAGCTGAGGGTGAGCAGAACTTCGACGGCCTTGCTCGTGTCGCAGATGGCTTTGGGCGTGAACTCACAAAACTTGGCGTGCGTCCCCAACATGACAGAAATGGTGTCACTGAGGATGATGCACGCAGCCGTGTCGCCGCTGAACTGGGGGTTGTGGGCAAACCCGAGGGCTTTGAAGAAGGCCACCGACTTCGGGAGATCGGCGACCGGGAGGTTGATGAAGAGCTGATTGATCACAGGCATCTCCTCTGGGGTGCCGGAATGATAATGCGCAGTGAGGCCGAAGGGAGGGAGCGCTTGCGCCTGGGGCTGGGCTGAGCGGAGGGGTAGGTTGCTGGCGCCATTGACGGGCTACCCGACGATGTGAATGGGGGCCTGATTCCAGAGCGCCATGGTTTGCGATCAAAGCATGAAATGGCGTATCGAGCCGCAGACGGAGCGTAACTGAGGCGCATCCATCCGGCCGATGATGCTCTTGATGACGGAGCCAAGGACATTCTGCGCCCCAGCCATGCCCAGATTGGCCGATTGTTGAACGATGAACCCGGCTTTCGCCTCTTTCAGCGGCTTCATGAAGTAGTAATCCATACCGCTAATCATCAATTCTTCGACGAGCTCAGCAAGCTCGCGGCTGTGATCGGTGGGATCCGATGCCTTTTCTAGCTTGTCGAGGAGGGAGAGGGTTCTCTTGTGGAGGGATTCGGGGTAACAGAAGCGAAGCGAGGGTGAAGGCGAGTCCTTGACCACCTTGGAAGGCGGTTTGGCGATTCGTTTTCCCGGAGTGGATACCTTGCCTGTCGGAGGGGTGGCCATGTCCCAGATGATACGCCTGGCGAGAACCCAGGGCTTCAAAAGGAGCTAGGGAGACTTGGTCGTGGGTGGGGCCGCCTGACGAAAGAAGGTAACCGACCACGCCTGAGTCGAGGCGATTAGCGGAGCCGAGGAAGCGAGAAGTTGAGAGAGAACGGAAGGCAAGGATGGCGTGGTCCGGTTGAGCGGCGGGCTAGGCGCCGATATGCCATGCCCAGGTAGCTGCGGCAAGTGCTATGAGGCCAAGCACGAATGGTACGATGCTGCCCTTCTTTGCTTTGTCTCGAAACCGAATAAACAGCACGATGCAAAGAGCGATTAACTGCACAATCACTGGCAGTGGGCCAGGCCTAATGGCGATGAATAGAAGCGGGAAGATTGCGATGTAGACAGCCCAGAGTTGAAGCGAGGGCTTGGTTACGGTTTGGGGTTGAGCGTTCATGTGTGCGCCTAACTAGGACTTCTGCGACAAGGAGGTTTGTGTAATCAACGGACACGGGGGTAATGACTGCATGCTAATTTCCACCAACGCTGACCTTGCTTCGTCATGGTCCCGTTATCCAAACGTAAGACTTGCCGGATTCGAGGCCATCTAGCGGGAAATTCCATACCTTTGGATTGGGCTCAATTTTTTCACGACTTACAAAGCGTGCTCAGGCGTGTCCAGATTAATTCTCACTTTCCATCGGGGTGGGGTTGACGTCGATTCAGCCTTCTTCGAAGGCCTTGAGTGGTGGCAGCACCCGGCCTGGCTCGGACCTCCGGTCCCCGGGGCTGCGCCCCCGCCATCGGCTGCGCGGATTCCGTCCTATCCTCCAGGTATCGCACGCTGCGCGTGCTCCCGCTCGCAGGCTCGCGGACCTGGAGCCTCCCTTCCGCTGCGCTTTAGTCGGATGGTGACTCGGCCCCTCCTGGGCCTCGCCCTTCGGGTCATCGCGCTGGTCCTGATTCGGACCTCCGGTCCTCACCCCTTCGGGGCGGCAATCCGCTGCGCGGATTCCGTCCTATCCTCCCTACGCTCCGCTGCGGTCGGATGGTCATGGCCTCCGGCCATTCAGCCCCCCAACATAAGCAGCGGGCGCCGATTGGCGCCCGATTTTGAGAGTGCTTGTTCGCTCAGCCGGCTACGTAGGCCTTGCGGCCGTCGGCGCTGGGCCTGATTCGGGCCTCCGGCCCTCACCCCTTCGGGGCGGCAATCCGCTGCGCGGATTCCGTCCTATCCTCCCTACGCTCCGCTGCGGTCGGATGGTCATGGCCTCCGGCCATTCAGCCCCCCAACATAAGCAGCGGGCG
>CAIRAS010000393.1 GCA_903876615.1 uncultured Holophagaceae bacterium | reverse complement strand
GTGACACCGAGGGGCCGCGACTGGCCTACACGGCCTACTCCCGGGCCCGGCACCGCCTCATCGTGTTGGAGAAGGCCCTGGCGCAGCCGGAGACGCCCAAGGTTGCTGTGCCTCAGGCGCCCAAGCCTGCGCCGCCGCCGCCGGTGGTCCATCAGGTCCGGTCCTTCAGCGAGGCCCAGCGGGAGTCCCTCTTGGGGGCCCTGACCGCAGCCCGGGACTGGAAGGCCGAGCGATCCCTCAAGCCTCCACCACCGACTCGTTGAAGTCCCCGACCAGGGTCCGGAAGGTCTTCTGGGCCTCAAGGATCACCTCCTCCGTGACTCCGCCCTCCAGGTCGATGTCGTATTGAAGGTTGGGGTCCCCTTCGGCATCCAGGAAGGCCCGCCCGAAGCGGTTCTCCTGGTTCCACCGGTTCACGGCCTGCTGGTTTGGTTGGGCCTTGAAGCCGATGTGGAACTGGAGCGAGCTGAAGTCCGGCAAATTCCCATAGGGGAGGATCAGAGCCTTGAAGGAGCCGACGTTGAATTTCAGGTAGGTCCCCTCGGGGACCTGCGCCCGGCGGGTCACGATGCCCCGCGCATCCAGGAGCGCCTCAAGCCGGTCGAGGGTGATGGAGGTGAAGACCTCCGCCACCATGGGCTCATTGGGCCTCACCTCGGCCAGAGGCAGGATGTCGGCAGCCGGGACAGGACCAGCGGCCGGCTCCGTGATGGCATCCTCTCCGCAGAAGAAGGACGGAACCCGGCGCCGGATGGTCACCTTGGTTCGGGGTAGGGGGTTGGGGCTGGGCATGCAAACCTCCGTGGGAGGTAGAGCCTGCGGCACCCCGATAGACAATCTCTGGCAACCCCGCGGCTTCAGCGGGCGTGTGTTCCCGCAAGGGTAGGGGTCATGGCCTTTACCATCCAGGCGGGCAGGGTCTGCTCCACCTGGACCGGGTGCTTCTCCGGGGTGGATCCATCCCAGCCGGGGACGGAGAAGGCCGGAATGCCCATGCCATCGGCCACAAGCCTTTCCCGCTGCATGCCTTCCGTCGGAGGACCGAAAAGGATGATGGCATTGCTGCGGGCCACCAGTTGCTCGCAGGAGCGGAGGACCTGGGCTCGCACGGTCAGGCCTCGCTCCCCGCTCTCATCCACGAACTCGAAGTTCAGGTGGGGCACCACCAGGGTGGCTGTGGGCAGGACCGCCTGGGCCCACCGGGCGAGCACCTTCATGGCGCCTTGGTTGTGGGCGATGGCTTCGGGAGACCCGTCACCCCGGAGCGGCCCGGCGAGGTAGACCACACCCGGGTCAGGGCCTAGGGCGGCCCTCAGATGCCCCCAGACCTCCAGCGCCTGGTGCAGCCTTACCGTGATCTCAGTATCTGCCGCGGACCGGTGCAGCCCCTCGGCGCGCCATCCCAGGGAAGTCGCCAGGGAGCCGAGCTGGTGGTTGATGGGGGCTCTGGTCATCAGGCGGCGGGAGGCTTCGAGAGTGCAGGTCCAGAGGATTTCAGGGAGGCGCATGTCCTCCCGCTGGGCCCAGGCCTCCAGGAAGCCCCGCTCAAAGGGCGCGTTGTGCGCGACGATCTCCACAGGACCCGGCCCGAGGGTCGTGAGCAGCTCCGCCAGCACCAGCCGGGAAGGTCTCCCCTCGCACTGGCAGAGCCAGGGGGAGATCCCGTGGACCCGGAAGGCCTCCGGTGAGGCCGGGGGGGCGTCCGAGACCAGCCGGTCCAGGCGGGCGGCGCCCCGGAGGGCCAGTTCCAGCACCTGGGCCGTGGCCGGACTAAGGCCTGTGGTCTCGAAGTCGAGATAGAACCGGCGCGGTGAGGAGGGCAGGTGATGGGTGCTCATGGTTTCAACCATCCGTCATTCAATAGGACAAACCATGTCCAATCTCCCGGGGGCCGGAGTTGACATTTTTTGTCATGGCTGGCCCCCCATACTCCCGACGGCTCAACTGCTCCGGAGGCATGCCATGACCGAGATCACCCCCCTGCTTCACACCCGACTCGCAGGTATCCCCGCTGAGGGACCTTTCCAGGTCGATTTGCTGGTGCGCGTTCAGGCGCCAGATGCGCCGGCGGTTCAGTCCGCACCCCGCATGCCGCTCCATCTGGCGATCGTCCTGGACCGGTCGGGCTCCATGTCCGGTGGCCCCCTGCGGGAGGCCTGCCGTTGCGCCGCCGCCATCCTGGACCGCATGGGACCCCAGGACCGCCTGGCACTCGTGGCCTACGATGACCGGGTCAAGCTCCTGAGGCCTTGCACACCCCTGACCGACAAGGAAGAGTCTCGACAGAGGCTTGCCCGGCTCCAGACCGGGGGCTGCACCGACCTTCACCAGGGCTGGGCTGCAGGAGTTGCGGAACTCAACAAGGCCCACCAGTCCGGGGTTATCAGCCGGGTGCTGCTGCTGTCCGACGGTCAGGCCAACGCGGGCATCACGGACCCGGACGAGTTGGCGAAATACTGTGTCGAGGCGCAGCTTGCGGGTGTCAGCACCTCCACTTATGGGCTCGGGCGCGACTTCGGCGAGAACCTGATGACTGGGATGGCCAAGCACGGGCAAGGCCGCTCCTACTTCGGCGAGAGCGCCGAGGACCTCATGGATCCCTTCATGGAGGAGTTCGACCTGCTGTCGAACCTCGTGGCCCGGAGGCTCACGGTGTCCCTCAAGACCCTGCCAGGCATCCGCGTCATCCAGCGCAATGGCTACCTGCCCTGCGGCGAGGGCGTCTGGACCCTGCCGGACCTGCCCTACCAGGGCGAGGCCTGGGCGCTCTTCCGCCTGGAAGGCCAGGCCTCGGACCTCACGGCCTGGGCCGCGGACGGGACGCTGGCCCTGGCCCAGGTCGAGATCCAGTGGCAGGACCCTGACGGGAAGCCGCTCGCCCTAGCGCCCCTGCCCGTCCGACTGCCCCTGCTTCCCTCCACGGACTACTCAGCCCTGCCCGAAGATTCGCTGGTAGCCCGGCGGCTGGGTGAGATCCGGACCGCTGAGTTCCAGGAGCAGGCCCACCGGGCCGCGATGGAGGGCGACTGGGCCCGGGTGCAGGTGCTTCTGGACGAGCTCAAGGCCATCTCCGGCGACAACTCCTGGAGCCGATCCATGGTG
>CAIRAS010000392.1 GCA_903876615.1 uncultured Holophagaceae bacterium | reverse complement strand
CACCAGGGCCACGGCCAGCTCCGCGGCGCCCAGGTAGTAGGGCTGCGCGGCCACCTGGGGCAGCTGCTCGGCCACGGCTGCCGTAAAGGGCTCCAGGTGCTCCCGGAGCAGCCGCTGGGCCAGCGCCACGAAAGTGGCCTGGTCCGCCAGATCACCCTCCACCACCTGCCCCAGCAGGTAGCTCAGGCAGGCCAGCTCCAGGCCCAGGTGGTCCGGTGGGGTGGCGAGGTCCTCCGCCACGGCGATGTCGGCCTCGTCGTAGATGGCCGTGAGGGGGCCGATCACGGCCGGGGCCATGAGGTGGCCTCGGGCCTGGGCAGACTCGAAGAGGTGGACCGTGTCGGTGGTCAGGGCGTGCCGGAAGAGGCGGGCATATTCCACGGGCTGGGCGGCCGGATCCAGTCCGGCCCCGGCCATCCGGGCCAGGGGTGCCAGCAGGGCCGCGCTGGCGCCCTCGTCCCGCGCCTGCGCCAGGGCCTCCCGCAGGTCCTCGCCCAGCTCGGCGTCCGGTTCGAGGAAGACTTCGGCGAGGAGCTGGCTGAGATCCGCGAGGGTGGCGAGGGACATTCGGGGGCCTCTTCGGATGGGCGACTCAGAGGAATGGCAGGAGGTGGTGAACCAAGATCAACAGGGCGATGGTGGTCTCCGCAATCGCCAGCTGAGCTTATCCCCTTCATCCGCTTTTATCCCTGTGGTAAGGCTTTTTTCAACAAGGATGAAGGGGATGAAGGGGATGAAAAACCCAGATTCTGCGGTATTCCCGGGCTGATTTGCTTCCGTGTTCAATAGGCCTCTTCCTTCCAGGCCAGTCCCCGAGGGGATCGGCGTTGGGCCTTAGTGCAGCATCCCCATCTTGTGGAAGCTGCTCACCTGGCCAGCGTAGACGAAGATGTAGCGGAGCAGGAACCCGCCCACGAGGACGAGGCTGGAGGCCACCAGGGCCAGGTTGCGGTCCCCGTGGAAGGCCTTGCCCTTGAGAAGGCTGGGCGCCAGTTCATAGACCTCGATGCCGAGGGGCACCAGCAGGCCCAGGCCCAGGAAGAAGACCCAGAACACCACCGTATAGGGGCCGCCGAGGATGAGCCACAGGGCCTGCTTCACCGCCAGCACCGAGAGCTGCCCGTGGATGATGTAGGGCAGGATGATGAACAGCTCCAGCACGATGAAGACGATGTCGAGCGTGATGAGGAACTTGGTCTCGTGGGTCTGGATGGGGTTGCGCTTGTCGAGCACCATGGCCAGCAGCAGGGCCGCGGCGCCGCTGGAGAGGGCGGAGAACAGGAACATCTGGGCCACCAGGTTGGTGTTCCAGAAGGGGCGGGCGGAGACCGCGCCGAGCAGCACACCGGTGTAGATGCCCACGCCGATGGAGAAGGGGAAGCCGACCATGGCGATGAGCTTGCGGTGGGGCGCCAGGTCCACGTTCAGGCGGTGCGCCTGCTTCCAGGTGGCCGGGATCTTGGCGAAGAGCTGCTTGCGCCAGGACTCGGGCAGCCAGGCGTAGGCATAGACGAAGGCGATGCCGGTGAAGAAGGTCAGCAGGTAGGAGCCGATGGACATGGGGCTCTCCCAGCGGAAGTGCGTGAACAGCTTGTAGAACCGGTACCAGTTCCCCAGGTCGAGGATGAGCAGGGCCGAGCCCAGCGCCACGGGCCAAGGCGCCAGCAAGGCGCCCATGCGAGCGATGCGGGGATAGGCGGGCTGGCCGTCGACCTCCAGGTAGTTGGCGAGGCCCGCGGCGAAGAAGAGCCCGGCGGACAGGCCGCCCAGGAAGAGATAGACGACGATCAGGAGACCCCAGTTGAACTCGTGCATGGCTTCCTCCTACAACAGGTAATAGAGTTGGGGGCCGTTGCCCGTCTGGGGTTCCTTCATGCGGTAGCGCCGCGTGGCGAGCAGCTCGTGGACCCGGCTGGTGGGGTCCTCCAGGTCGCCGAAGACGCGCACCTTCGAGGGGCAGGTCTCCACACAGGCGGGCAGGTCGCCCTTGTCCACGCGGTGGCTGCAGAGGGTGCACTTGTGGACCGTGCCGCTCTCCTCGTGGAAGTAGCGGGCGTCGTAGGGGCAGGCCACCATGCAGTAGCGGCAGCCGATGCAGTCGTCGTAGTTCACCAGCACGATGCCGTCCTTGCGCATCCAGGTGGCGCCAGTGGGGCAGACGCGGGCGCAGGAGGGATGCTCGCAGTGGTGGCACTGCTCCGGCTCGAAGTCGATGCGGAGCT
>CAIRAS010000391.1 GCA_903876615.1 uncultured Holophagaceae bacterium | reverse complement strand
GCCTGGGCCAGGCCGAGCAGCTCTGCCAGCATCGGCCCCATGGCGGCGTTTTCGCCGCCCAGACCCTTGTTGCCGCAGAGGATCAGGTCGAAGCCCTAGTCCTTGGCGAAGGCGGCGATCACCTGGGCCACGGCGAAGGCATCACCCTGGCCATCGCCCTTGAGCAGCACGGCAGTGTCTGCACCCAGCGCGAGGGCGTTCTTGAGCACGTCCTTGGCGGCATCGGTGCCGACCGAGAGCGCCACCACTTCGGCGCCCTTCGCCTCCTTGATGCGGATGGCCTCTTCCAGCGCGTACTCATCGTAGGGGCTGGTGATCCATTTCACGTCGGCGGGATCGAGCGAGCGGCCGTCCGCTGCGACCTTAATCCGGCTCTCGGTGTCGGGGACCTGTTTGAGGGCGACGAGGATCTTCATGGGCGCTCCCTGATGCGTCATAAGACAGGCCGGCGAATCGCCGACCCCAAGGTAGAGTTTAACCTGACTGGGGGTGTCCCTGGTTCGTTTTTGCAGCGGGCGACCCCCAGGCGACCTTGCCTTCGGGTAGGCTGCTCTTCCTCAGGTAAGGTGGACGGAGCATGCGCGAGGCCACGCCGAATTTCCAGGATGCGCTCGTCCTCACCGGGGGCGGGACCGGGGGGCATTTCTTCCCGGCCATCGCCCTGGCCGAAGGGGCCCGGGGGCGTTGGCCCCAGCGGCCCGTCGCCTTTGTCGGCGCCTGTCGGGGTATCGAGGGCCGGGAGCTGCCGGGCAGCGCCTGGCCCCACCTGCTGCTGGATGTGGAGGGGCTTGTGGGGCGCTCCCCACTCCGGGTGGCCCGGTCCGCCTGGAAGCTCTGGTGGGCGACCCGCCACCTGAAGGCCCTCTGGCGCCAACAGCGGCCCTGGGCTGTGCTCGGTACCGGCGGCTACGGCGCCGCCCCGGCGCTGCTCGCGGCCCGCGCCCTGGGCATCCCCTTCTTCCTGCACGAGAGCAACGCTGCACCCGGTGCGCTGGTGAAGCTGGTGGCTCCCAAGGCGCAGCGCGTGTGGTGCGGCATGGAGGCCGTGCGCCCCCTGCTGCCCGGGGCCGACTGCAGGGTGGTCGGCACCCCGGTCCGGGACGCCTTCCTCCGAGTCTTCCACTCGGCTGGGGACCTTGCGGCCCCCTTCCGGCTGCTGGTGCTGGGTGGGAGCGGCGGGGCGCGGTCCGTCAACGAGGCGCTCCTGGAGGTCGCCCCGATCCTGCTGGCCGCCCTGCCGGACTGGGAGATCCTGCACCAAGTTGGACCCGCAGAATGGGAGCGCCTGCAGGACCGCGCCCGGCACCCGCGCCACGAGCTGGTCCCCTTCATCGCAGGCATGGCCGAGGCCATGGAGTCCGCCAGCCTGGTCCTCAGTCGGGCCGGCGCCAGCACCTGCGCGGAGCTCAAGGCAGCCGGGCGGGGCGCCGTCCTGGTCCCGCTGCCCACCAGCGCTAACGATCACCAGCGCATGAACGCCCGGGCCATGGTCGCCGAAGGCCGGGCCCGGCTGCTGGAGCAGGGTGAGGGGTTCGCTTCCCGCATGGACGAGGTGCTCCGGGCGTTGATGAACAACGCGGCGGAGCGACAGCTCTTGTCGAAGGCGCCTGAGCCCAACCGCGCCGTGGCGCAGTGCCTGGATGACCTTGAGGGCCTCTGAGGTCTGTGTGGATTACGGGCGGGAAAGAAAACAACACTCGCGGAGAAAGGACGAGAAAGCGGAGGGGCGCGGAGGAAGGCTAGCCTTGAACAACGCCACGGGCCTGTCTTTGCTGTTATCCCCTTCATCCCCTGCATCCCTGT
>CAIRAS010000390.1 GCA_903876615.1 uncultured Holophagaceae bacterium | reverse complement strand
CACCGTGCGCCAGACCGCGCGGCGCATGGCGGAGGACCGCCAGAGCGCGGCGCTGGTGATCGGTCCGAGCGGTACTCCCATCGGCATCCTCACGGACTCGGACCTCCGCTCCAAGATCGTCGCCCAGGGCTGGTCCATCGACCTGCCGGTGTCCTACGTGATGAGCCATCCCGTGGTCACCGTGGACGAGAAGGATCCCTGCTTCGAGGTGGTCCTCAAGATGCTGCAGGGCAACATCCACCACGTGGCGGTGACCCGGGAGGGCGCGCTCCGGGGGGTGGTGACCAACCACGATTTCATGGTGCTACAGGGCCGGAGTCCCCTGGCCTTCTCCGAGGATATCGAGCGGCAGACCAGTCTCGATGGGCTGATCCCGGTGGCTCAGCGGGCGCTCACCATCATCGGCGGCCTGCTGCGGGAGGGGGCCCGGGCCACCAACATCGTCCGCATCATCTCGGAGCTCAATGACCGCGTGGTCCGGCGGCTGCTGGACCTGGCCGAGCAGGAGTTCGGTCCGCCGCCAGCCCCCTACTGCTGGCTCTCGCTGGGCAGCGAGGGACGCAAAGAGCAGACCTTCCGCACGGACCAGGACAATGCCCTGATCCATGCCGACGTGGTGGAAGAGCTGCGGCCCAAGGTGGAGGACTACTTCCGCCGCTTCACCGTGTATATGCGCCAGGGCCTGGTCCGCTGCGGCTTCGAGGCCTGTCCCGCCAACTACATGGCCAGCAATCCCGAGTGGCGGCAGCCGCTCTCCGTGTGGAAGCACTACTTCACGGGCTGGATTTCCGATCCCACTCCGGAGGCCGTGCTGAAGTCGCTCATCTTTTTCGATTTCAGGCCGCTCTACGGGGACGAGTCCCTGGCCTGGGACCTGCGGGAGCACATGGCTGCGCTGGTGTCGGAGTATCCGGCCTTCATGGGGTTCATGGCCAACATGCTGGTGCGCAACCGGCCACCCCTCGGCTTCTTCGGGACCGTGGCCGTGGAGCGCAGTGGCGAACACAAGGACGGCCTGAACCTGAAGATCAAGGGTGTGGCCCCCCTGGTGGACATCGCCCGGCTCTTCGCCATGGAGAAGGGGGTCCGGGCCACGGCCACCATCGAGCGCCTCGAGACGCTGCGCGGCGGCACCACCCTCATCTCAGAGCTGGTCGATGAGCTGGAGCAGGCCTTTGAGTTCGTCACCCTGATGCGCATCCACCACCAGTACCGGCTCATGGAAGCCGGGAAGCCCATCGACAACTTCATCCGTCTGGATGTCCTCAGCAGCCTCGAGCGGCAGTCGCTGAAGAACACGTTCCGGCTGATCCTCAAGGTCCAGGATCAGGTCCTGGAGCGCTACAAAGCGTTCATCTTCTGAGGCGGGACCATGGGCTTCACGGGGTGGTGGAAGGGGCTGGTGGGGCGGCGATCCGCCGAGGCCAAGCGTCCGCTCGAGGAGATTCCGTTCACTGTCCTGGACACGGAGCTGACGGGTCTGGACGAGCGGCGGGATGACATCGTCTCCATCGGGGCCCTGCGCATGCGGGGCGGTCTGATCAGGGTCGGGGACACGTTCCAGGCCCTGGTGAAGCCGGGGGCGGTCCTGGACGGCCGCACCGTCGTGGTCCACCGCATCACGCCCTCGCAGCTCGAGGAGATGCCCCCCATCGATGCGGTCCTGCCGCCCTTCCTGGCCTACCTGGAGGGCACGATCCTGGTGGGGCACTGCATCGCCATCGACCTCGCGTTCCTGAACCGGGATGCCCGGCGCCTGGCGCTGACCTCGATCCGCAACAGGGCCGTGGACACCCTGGCGCTCTATGGCTGGCTCCGGCGCCGGGCCGCCGAGCATCCCGCTTTCGCCCTCGAGGTGACCGCGCCCAGCCTCTTCGACCTCGCCCGGACCTTCGAGATCCACGTGGAAGCCGCGCACTCGGCCATCGGGGACGCCTACGTCACGGCCCAGCTCCTCCAACGCCTGCTGCCCTTCCTGGCCCAGGCCGGCATCGAGGACCAGGCAGGCCTCTGCCGCGCCGGGCATCCCGATCGCCAGCTGGCGAACCTCACGGCATCCGACGGGCACCAGTCCTTCTAGAACACCCTCCAGCGCGTCCCGTCTCAGGGATCCCGTGGCGGGCAGAGAGAACCACTCTCGCAGAGGGCCGCAGAGAAGGCAGAGGCTGCGGAGGAAAACAGGATCCTTCTCGGCGGTCCTCCGCCTTCTCGTCCTTTCTCTGCGAGGGCAGTTTTTTTGTTTAAATAGAAAAGGCCGGGGATTTCCCCGGCCTTTTCTATTCTTCCGATCAACGTCCGGAGACGTATCTGACTCAGTGCTTGGTGGTCGCGCCGCTGGCGCCGAAGCCGGTCTGGCCACGGACATACTGGTCTTCGAAGGCGTCGATCTCCGCCTTGGCGCGGTCGCTGCCGTCCAGCTTGGAGAAGATGTAGGCCAGGCCGAAGGCGATGGGCATGGCGAAGAGGGCGGGCT
>CAIRAS010000389.1 GCA_903876615.1 uncultured Holophagaceae bacterium | reverse complement strand
CTGCTTGATGGCGGCGTTCCCGCGGGCGCAGAGCATGTCGCGCGACTTGGGATTCTCGGGGTTCGGGTTGAGCTTCTTGACCACCCCGCCCTCGACCACCGCGAGGGCCGAGCACTGGTTGGGGCACAGCTCGCAGGTGGTGGGGACTTCCCGGTTCTCGGCCGCAGCGCTGCGGCCCTTCTTGAAGTAGCTGAGGCAGGCCACCTGCGTGGTGGCCGCGGCTCCGGCGGTGACGCCTGCTGCTTTCAGGAACAGCCGGCGATCCATGCGAATGGTACCCATGAGGATCTCCCTGGAAACGGGGGGATAAGATCCGGGCCAGGACCTATCGCCCTGGCCCGGAAGTCTATGGCACTAGAAACGGACCTCGAGCGAGGCGTAGAAATTCCTCAAGGTGGCCGGGTAGGAGTACTGCAGCATGGGATTGTTGGCCAGGTTCATGGCGCTCTCCCAGTTCTGGCCAGGCTGGGCGGAAGGCCCGATCTGCCAGCCGCTCATGGCGGTGCTGTACTTGTAGTCGATCACGCCGAGGCGGAGGGCGGCGTTCTTGGCGAAGCGCCACTGGATGTAGCCCTCCCACACGTCGCCGCGGGCGCCGAGCTTGTCCGTGTATTCGCCGGTGGCGGGGGTGTAGGTCCACCAACGGGGGGACCCGTGGTTGAACTCGACGCCGAACCCGAACTCGGGGGTCGGGTCATAGCGCACGCCGGTGTAGTAGGCCGTGGCCGTCTGGCTCTTGTCGGGGTCGCCCATCAGGCCGCCGAAGCCGGACAGCTGCGTGAGGCCGGTCGGGTAGCCCGCGGGCATCACGGATGGGAACGTCCAGTAGGCGCCGTACTGCGAGACCTTGCCGTTCGGCAGGCTCTTGAGGTAGCCGGCGCTCACGAAGTAGGTGAACGTGTCGCCGATCTTGTGCTTCCAGGTGGCCGTGAACTGGTCCATGTCGCCGAGGTTGGCGGTGGCGGTCACGTACTGGGTCGAGGGCGTCTGGCCAGGGATCGGGAAGTTGATGGTGCTCCCGAAGGGGATGTCCGTCATGTTGCCCATGCGGTTGTAGCCCAGGTAGAGGTTCGCGCTCTGCACGGACTCGCCCAGCTGGAAGAGCAGGGGCATGTCGAACATGATGCCCAGCACGGTGGTGTCCTTCAGGTGGCCAATGCTCCCCACCACGGGCGCGATGGCAGAGGGGTTATCCCCTTTGAAGGCGGAGAAGTCCATGCCGATGATGGTCTGGTTCGACTTGACGTTGCCGCCGCCGCCAAAGCCACTCTCGTAGCCCACGCCGTAGCAGAGGCCCAGCAGGGTGTCCTCGGGGAAGCCGAGCTTGTCGAGCTGGAACTTCCAGCCGATGCCGTCGATGGTGGCGTTCACGGCCAGGGCCTGGGGCGTCGCCTGGCGCTCGCCGCCTTCACGCACTTCGAAGGGGGGGCCGTCCGAGGTGTTCTGGCGGCCGATGGAGAGGATGCTGGCGACGGAGTTGAAGTGGTAGACCAGGCTGGCCCGCTCCACCAGCAGCGCGTCCGTGGCGGGGGTCTGGCCGGCGGTGAAGGCAGTGCTGATGGTGTTGGGGGTGCCGTTGAAGGTGG
>CAIRAS010000388.1 GCA_903876615.1 uncultured Holophagaceae bacterium | reverse complement strand
CGTGTAGTGGATCTGGCCAAGGACCAGCTGGGAGACGGCATTGGGCGTGAGGTGCTCCACCAGCGCCAGGGCGCCGGGTCCCTTCACGCGGATCTCACCCATGTGGCTGACGTCGAAGAGACCTGCCTTGGTGCGGACCGCCTCATGCTCGGCGATGATCCCCGCCGGATACTGCACGGGCATGTCCCAACCCCCGAAGTCCACCATCTTGGCGTTCAGCGCCCGGTGTGCAGCATTGAGGGGGGTCTTCATCAGCTCAGACATCAAGGACTCCGTGAGGTCCAGTCTAGCCCCGCCGCACCCATGGTAGAAGACCTGGCAGTCCCCAGCCCAGACTCCACAGACCACTGGCATCCTCAGATGTGACAAGGCGCACAGCCAGCGGGAGCACCAGGACCCCGGCCGCCGCCGCGCGGTCCAGCTCTGCGGCATAGCCCGGATCGATCTCCCGGGCCGCATCAAAGCAGTCCACATCGGTGCGGTGGACGAACAGGACGATGGCGGCGCGGTGGCCCTCACGCACCATGGCCTGGAGCTCTCGCAGGTGCTTGGTGCCACGCTCCGTGACCGCATCCGGGAAGAGGCCCCAGGCCCGGTCCTTGAGGGTGGTGTTCTTGACCTCGATGAAGACCTGGCGCCCTTCCCCGTCCAGGGCCAGCACATCAATCCGGCTGCGCTCGGAGCCGTATTTGACCTCGGTGCGGACCTCCCGCAGGCCGGGCAGCCCCGGCAGAGCGTCGCGCCGGGCGGCCTCGGCCACCACCTTGTTGGGCATGCCGGTCTCCACCCCCACCCAGCCGCCGCCCCGCTCCACCGCCAGCCAGGTGAACTTCAGCTTGCGGTCGGGGTTGGCCGCCCGCTCCAGCAGCACCCGGTCGCCGGGTTCCCAGCAGGTCTTCATGGAGCCGGTGTTGGTGGTGTGGGCCGTGACCACACTGCCGTCCGCCAGGCGGACATCCGCCAGGAACCGCTTGTAGCGCTCGATGAGAAGGCCCGGGACCAGCCCCGTCTTCTCGACCAGAATCATGGCCACTGAGCCAGGATCTGCTCCAGCACCGCGGGCAGATCGGCCGCCACCAGATCCGCCTTGGAGCCATCGACTTTGTGCCCGTAGCCTGTTCGGACCAGCGCGACCTTGCACCCGGCCCGGCGCCCGGCATCCAGGTCGATGGCCTTGTCCCCCACCATCCAGGAGCGGGAGAGGTCCAGGCCATGCTCATCCGCGGCCCGGACCAGCATGCCGGGATTGGGTTTCCGCTCTGGGTGGTCAGCGACGGCGTACTCCCCCTGCCCTTCCTCGTGGTGGGGTGCGGCGTAGATCGCGTCGACCCGGGCGTGTTCCGCCGCCAGCAGGACCCCCATGCGGTCCATGACCGCGTCAAAGTCCTCCCAGCTGAAGCGACCCCGGCCGATGCCACTCTGGTTGGTGACGACCACCACGGGAATGCCGAGGGCATTGAGCCGGGCGACGGCAGCTGCGGCGCCCGGGATCAGGACGAGCTTGTCAGGGTCGCAAAGGTGATCCACTTCCTCATTGATGGTGCCGTCGCGGTCCAGGAAGATGGCTGGCTTCAAGGCAGCCACTCTGCCACGCAGACGTCGAACTGGCGGGGACCCCGGGGCGCCCGGCCGCTCACCCAGAGGAGGCGCTTGCCGTCGGGGCTGAAGTGGGGGAAGGAGTTGAACCCTCCCGTCCAGGTGATGCGCTCCAGTCCGCTGCCGTCCAGGTTGATGCGGAAGAGCTCAAAGCCGCGGCCCTTGCCCTGGTCGTCGTGGTGGTTGGAAGCGAAGATGATGCCCTTTCCGTCCGGGGTGAAGATCGGCGCGAAGGCGGCTCCGGGCAGGTTCGAGACCTGCCGCTTGCCGGTACCGTCGGCGTTCATCACCCAGATGTCCATGGCCATGGGTTCGACAAGGTGCTGTTTCAGAAGCCCCTTGTACTTTGCGGTGGCCTCTTCGCCCTTGGGGTAGTTCGTGCGCCAGGCGATGAGCTTGGAGTCGGGGCTGAACACCGCACCGCCGTCGTAGCCCACGCCGTCCGTGAGCTGGATCAGGTGCTTGCCGTCGAGGTCCACGCGCCAGATATCCACATCCCCGCCCCGCTCGCTCGTGAAGATGACCCACTTGCCGTTGGGGGAGGTGGTGGCCTCGGCATCGTAGCCTGTGGCCGGCAGGAAGGGCTTGGCGTCAGAGCCATCCGCGTTGGCGATGTAGAGGTCGAAGCCCTGGAACACGGGCCACTGGTATTTGCCCGGCGTGTAGGGCGGCCCCTCCGGACACTCGGGACCGGCGCCGTGCGTACTGGCGAAGATGATCTTCTTGTCGCCCGGCAGCCACCAGCCGCAGGTGACCCTTCCCTTCCCGGTGCTGACGCGCTTCTGCCCTGAGCCGTCCGCGTTCATGGTGTAGAGCTGATCGCAGGGATAGCCGTCCCGGGTGCTCTGGAAGATGACCTTCTTTCCGTCGGTGGACCAGTAGGCCTCGGCGTTGGAGCCGGTGGCCGTGAGCTTGACGGGGTTGCGGAGGTGGGTCTCCCGGGCGTCCGCCAGGGTCATGGCGGGCCCGGACTGGGCGGCCAGGAGCAGCGGGCACAGCAGGGCGAGCAGCAGGCGTTTCATGGAGACTCCTCATTCACGTACGAACAGCTATCTAGCAGAATGCCAGAGTCGGGGCCTTCCCGTCATTCCAGCGGAAGGCTGATCCGCACCCGGGAGCCCCGTTCCAGGGGCAATATCTCCACCGTTCCACCGTAGGTTTTCATGAGCTGGACGCAGCCGGAGAGCCCATGCCCGGGTCTGCGGCCCGCCTCCATGGGCTCCGGCCGCAGGGTCGGAAAGGGCTCGAAGGCGGCCGACAGGGTGGCGGGATCGATGGGAGCACCATCGTCCTCGACTTCGACCAGGAATCGCCCCTCCGCGAAGGCAGTGCGCAGGGTGATCCGTTCAGGCTCGCCTTCCAGGGCGTGCTCGAGAAGGTGACCCAGCACATCGGTGAAATCGGTGCTCACCCCGAAGATCCGGCTTACCGGAGCCGTGAGCTCCAGCACCACCTGCGCCGCGTCGGGCAGCGCACCTGCCGCCCTGGACAGCTCCAGTTCCTCCTGGAAGAGCTCGTGGAGGTTCAGCCACTCCGGGCTGCTGGCCCGGTCCTGGCCCGCCCGCCGGAGCATGGCCCGGACCAGGCGATCGACCTGGTCGAGGGCCCCGTGGATCTCGCCCATGGACCGGTGGCACTCCACGCGGTCTTCCGGGGCGGGCACCTCGGGGCGGTCCATGAACTCCGCCAGGGCGGCACTCTCCTGCCGCAGGCGCTGCACCGGCCCCTCCAGGCGCCGGGCCATGTTCAGGAAAAGGCCCCCGAGGGCAGTGTTCTGGTTCTGGTGTCCCAGGGCCCGCTGGGCCTCCTTCAGCTCGACATAGGCGACTTCAATCCCTTCATAGCTGGTTCCCAAGGCGCGGCTGGTCTCCTCCAGGTGGCTGATGAGGCCGGCGTTCTCAAGGCTCACATGGAGCAGGCCCGTGTGCATGGCGGCGAGCTCCAGCTCAAAGGGCTGATAGGCCTCCTGGGCCCTGTCGGCGGCGAGGAGGCCCCAGAGCCGATCGTTGCCCGAGCGGCTGCGGAGGGGGATGAGCAGGGGGTGGGCCAGGGGAGCCCAGAGCTTCAGCTCGATGCCCTGCTGCCAGCAGCCGGACTGCCGGAGCTCCGTACCGGAGAGCACGGTGCCCCCAGCCAGCCCCTCGGTCCAGGCCGCAAGGGGATGGTCCAGGGAGAGCACTGAGGTCTCGGAGTAGCCCTCCGGGGTGCGGACCAGCCCCTGGAAATAGGCCTCGCTCTCATGCAGGTGGTAGCAGCAGAGGTGCTCGAACCGAAGGTCCGTCGCCAGCTGCTCCAGCACCCGGATCAGAATGGCCTGGGCATCCCGGATGGGGATGATGTCCTGACTGAGGGAGAGCAACCGGGAGAGGCTCTGGCTCCGCTGCTCCAGCTGACCCTGGACCTCCAGGAGCTTCCGATTGCTCTCCTGGGCCTCCCGCAGCTGAACCTCGAGATGGTCCACCACCTGCTGGCTGAACTGGCGCAGGGCGGCCTTCTCCCGGCCCAGTTCGAGGCGGTCGCGCTGCCCCCCGAGGTAGGCCTGGACCTGGGCGACGAAGACGAAGGGATCGATGGGCTTGGAGATGAAGCCATCGCAGCCCGTGACCAGGGCCGTCTCCCGGTCGTGGCGCATGGACTTGGCCGTCAGGGCCACGATCAGGGTGTCCGCCAAGTTCGGGTTTTGGCGGAGCTTCGTGGCCACCTCGAACCCGGACAGGTCTGGCAGGTTGATGTCCAGCAGGATGAGCTCGGGCGTGAGCGCCAGGGCCATCTCGCAGCCCTTGAGCCCCTCGGCGGCCCAGTGCATCTCGTAGCCGGCCTGGGACAGCAACCGCTGCACAAGGCGCCAGTTCATGGGGTTGTCCTCGATGCAGAGGATGCGGACCGGGCCGCTCATGGGCGCTCACCCTGGAGGGTTGGCATCTCCACTTCGAAGACGCTCCCCTCACCCTTGCGGCTGCTGGCGGTGATGCGACCGGCCATCAGACCCATGAATTTCTGACTGATGGCGAGGCCCAGGCCCGTGCCGCCGAAGCGCCGGGTGATGCTGCCGTCCACCTGCTGGAAGGGGACGAAGAGGCGCTCCAGCTCGGCCTCGTTCATGCCGATGCCGGTGTCCTCGATGCGCACCCGGAACAGCCTGCCCTCCTGGGCGGCCGAGATGCGCACCCGGCCTGCCTCCGTGAACTTGACGGCATTGCCGGCCAGGTTCGTGAAGACCTGGCGTAGCCGATCCGCGTCGCCCATCACCCGGATGGCACCGGCGGGCCGCTGGTATTCGAGGGAGATGGGGCGGCCCTTGATGAGTCCGACCGCCATGGCTTTCACCTCATCAAGCAGAAGCACGGGATCGACCTCCTCCAGCAGCAGTTCCATCTTGCCCGCTTCAATCTTGGATAGGTCCAGGATCGAATCAATGAGGCCCAGGAGGGACCGCCCGTTCTGGTAGATGATCTGGAGATCCACCTTCGCCTCTGCGCCCATCCTGCCTTGGGGATCCTGCATCAGCATGCCGGAGAAGCCGATGATGGAGTTCAGCGGTGTCCTCAGCTCGTGGCTCATGTTGGCCAGGAACTCATCCTTGAGATGGTCGACTTCCTTCAGCTTCTGGAAGCTGGCCACCAGGTTCTCGTTGAGGTCCCGCAGCTCCTGAGTCTTCTCATGGACCTTCTCCTCCAGGGTGTCGGCCCAGGCCTTCAGCTCCGTGCGGCTCTGCTCGAGGCCCCGGGTTCGGTCCAGCACCAGCTGCTCGAGGTTGGAGCGGATCTCCTCCAGTTCCCAGATGGTCTCCATGAGCTGCCGGGTGCGCTCCTGGACCCGGTATTCGAGCAGCCGGGTCTGCCGCTCGATCTCGTCCCGGGAAATTCGGAGCTTGTCGGTCATCACCTGGAAGGAGTGGCTGAGGTCCTGGATCTCGTCCCGGGTGGTGACCTTCACTGAGACCGTCTCCAGGCTGCCTGAAGCCACCTTCTGCGCGGCCTCGGTGAGCTCAATCACCGGGCGGAGGTAGCGGTTGGAGAGGAGGACCGCCGCGGCAATGCCCAGCACGAGGGTGACCAGGCCCAGGGTCAGGCTGGCCTTGATGTTCTCCCGCACGGCCCGCTGGGTGCCTTCGGTGGTGAACCCGATGACCAGCGTCCCCACCTGATCAGCCCGGGGCTCCTCGTAGAACACCGGCGCCACCGCCACCAGCATGTTGTCCTCCCGCCGCGCGTAGGTGTGGGAGATGCCGTCCTTCAGGAGCTGCCCCATGGCCCACTCTGGCGTGGTCGGGGTGCTGTCCAGGGCCTCCCCCTGGGAACCGAACACCGCGCTGAACCGGAAGGCCGGGATGTTCTGCACCCCCTGGAGCACCCGGGCGATGTCCCGGGTGTTTCCGGCGCTGACAGCGGGCCCCAAGGCATAGCTGGCGGTCTCCGCCACCTGGCGGGCGCTGAGCTCCGCCTGGGTGCGGATCTGCTTCTCCACCCAGCGCGGGTAGTAGAGCAGGTTGAAGGAGATGAAGGAGAGCACCAGGATGCTGATGACGGTGCTCAGCTTGGTCTTGATGGAGAGACGGAACATGCGCGAAGCCCGGGGTATCGCCTTACAGCCTAGCATTCACCCTAGAACTTGAAGAGGTTCACCTCGCGGTTGAGCATGTGGACCTGCAGGCCCAGTTGCTCCACCGCGCCGTTGGAGGCCTCGATGGCCCGCTCGCTCTCCAGGGCCTTGCCGAGGACCCGGTTCATCGTCGCCTTCAGGGAGACCACGTGGTCCTCCTGACGGGCGAGGATCTCGTGGAGGTGGCTTGCCAGGGCTCGGACCTGCTCGGTGGCCTTGGCGATCTCGTCGCTGCCGGTGCTCTGTTCCCGGGTCGAGTCCCGCACCACCGAGGTGGCCTGCTGGACGTTCATGGCCAGCGAGAGGATGTAGTTGCTGGTCTGCTGCTGTTCCTCGATGACCGAGCGGATGGTCTCCACCTGGTTGTGGATGTTGCGGTTGGCCTCGTGGATCAGGGACGCCTGCCCGGCCTGCTGGAGGGTCTCCGCATGGATGCTCTCCACCACGCTGTCCGTTTCGCTCACGGACTCCAGGATGGCCTGCAGCGCCACTTCGCTCTGCCCCACGGAGTCGGCACCATCCCGGACGGCGTCCAGGCCCAGCTCCACCTGCTGGTAGGCCTTCCGGATCTCCGCCTGGAGGGTGCCGATGATCTGCTGGATCTCCTGGGTCGAGCGGCTGGTCTGCTCCGAGAGCACCTTGATCTCGTCAGCCACCACCGAGAAGCCCTTCGACTGGTCCACGCCGGAACCGCCCTGGGAGGCGATGATGGCCGCATTGAGGGCCAGCATGTTGGTCTGCTGGGTGTGGTCGCCGATGTAGTCGAGGATCTTGGCGATGTCCGCGCCGAGCTGCAGCAGGGTGCGGGTGGTGCCGTGGAAGTCCTGCACGACGCGCTCGATGACCTGGATCTTCTCGCGGTTCCGGGCCACCAGCTCCATGCCCCGGCCCGCGTTGTGGATGACCTTCTTGGTGTAGCGCTGGGCGATTTTCACGCTGTCATCGATGGCAGTGGTGCTCTGCTCCAGGTTCTCGGCGAACTCCTTGGTGTGCTCGGCATGGCCCGCCAGATGGTCGATGTTCTTGCCCACGTTCTTGATGGCGACATCGAAGTCCCGGATGGCAGAGGTGATGCCCTCCACGACCAGGAGGAGCTCATCCATGCTCTGGTTGATCTGCTGGACGCTGGCCGCCATCTCCACAATGGTGGTGTTGGTGCTCTCGGAGGCGAGGCTCAGCTGCATGGAGCTCGCGCTGATGCCGATGGAGGTGTCGGTCAGCTCGTTGATCTCGTGGTGGAAGGCCTCGATGAGCTGGCGCTGCCCCAAGTTGGAATGGCGGACCCCATCGCCGGATTCGCGGATCAGCGTGCTGGCCTTCGCCAGGTCGCGGCTGGC
Organism: uncultured Holophagaceae bacterium; assembly: GCA_903876615.1. The sequence goes on along the minus strand of CAIRAS010000388.1, from coordinate 12,735 downwards.
GGAGCGAATCTGGACCACCATCCCCCGCAGGCTGCCCACCATGTGGCCGAACCCCTGCACCAGCGCAGTGGCTTCGTCGTCACTGTAGACGGGGTCCAGGCGGTCGATGCGACCTTCGCCCACCCGCTGGGTGTTGCGGGTCAGGAGCAGGAGTGGCTGTTGCACATCCCGCAAAATCAGGGGAATGAAGTAGGCGAGGAAGGCGGCCGCCAGGATGAGGATGGCCAGGTTGGGCCGGAGGGCCTTCCAGATGGCGTCGGCATACTCCGCTTCCGGGATCACGGCACGGAGCTCCGAGCCGTCCGGCAGGGCCTGGACCACCAGGATGTCCCCGCCCCCGGCGGGCTGGAGCCGTGAACCGAGCACTCGGCCGCCCCGGGCCACCGGCAGACGGAGCGAGACGCCGCCCCCGGCGCCGAGCTTCAGGGTGCTAAGGAAGGCCTCCAGGTCTTCCGGGGTGGTGTTCATCTCCGCCACGAAGGCCACGGAATCCGCGAGGTTCACCAGCTCGTTCTGGGCATACCGGGCGGCCTTCGCCCGGATGGAGGACTGCAGGGTCAGGCCGGACACGAGAATCGAGAGAAGGAGGACCCCACCGGTGATGCCCAGAAAACCGAAGCCGAACTTCGCACGCAGGCTGGTGGAGAACCGCGCGAAGGAATCGTTGAAGCCGGGCTGCCCCGCCAGCAGCTTGAAGAGCCTCATGAGGTTCTGCTTGGCGATGAAGTAGTGGCAGATGGCGCTGACGGCCACCAGGGTGGAGAACATCGCCGCGCTGATGAAGCTGATCCAGACACTCTGGCCCAGGTAGAGCTTCATCCAGAGGTAGCCGGCAGCGCTAAGGCCCAAGCCCAGCAGGAAATACAGGAGTGAGGAGGACTGCGGGAAGCGGGTCAGCAGCCGGTAGGACTCGGGGCCCAGATCCCGCGTGGCCAGGTGGCGCCCGAAGTGTCGGACCTGCAGGAGGCTCCCACCGCTGGTCAGCAGGAGGCAGCCCAGGGCCACCAGGGCGCCCTTGGCCGTGAAGTGGAAGCCCGGCGGCGCCACGAAGACCAGCAGGATGGCCGTCACCATGAACAGCAGGACCCAGATGATGCCTGTCCCCATGCTCAGATGCCGGAGGACCTGCTCCCGGTCAGCCTGCCCAAGCTGAACCACAGGCTCCGCCTTGAATTCAGGCGGGGATCCAGAGATGGAATCGGGCTGAGCCATATTCCCGTATTTCGGCCAGCCTCCAGCCTGTCTGTAATTCCAGCGCGGTGTCACGGCCCGTTTCGAAGACCAGGATGCCGTCTGAGGAGATCCAGGCCCGGAGCGCTGCCGCCGAGCGGAGCCAGAGGTCCGCCGCCCCCTCGTAGGGCGGATCCAGGAAGATCACCGCCTGCCCGGCAAAGGCCTTGGGCCCGAGGCGGCGGAGGTCGCCCCGCAGGGCCTGGACCGGCAGGCCCGCCACGTTCTTCTGCAGGCAGGTCCAGCCGGGCTCGGCGGCTTCCAGGCACACCACGGGCGCGTAGCCCCGGGAGTGGGCCTCGAGCCCCACCGCCCCCGTGCCGGCGCAGAGGTCCAGGAAGGCACCCTGGGGCCAGCGCTGGAGGATGGAGAAGAGCGCTTCCCGGGCCCGGTCGGAGGTGGGGCGCACCCGCAGGTCTCCGGGCGGGGGCGCCACCACGCGGCGGCCCTTCAGGGTGCCGGCCACGACGCGCATGGCGGTTGGCTCAGTAGGCCCAGCGGAGGAGGGTGGAACCCCAGGTGAAGCCGGCGCCGAAGGCAGCCAAGGCCACCAGGTCGCCCTTCGCCATGCGGCCCTGCTCCCAGGCTTGGTGCAGCGCCGTGGGAATGGTCGCCGCCGTGGTGTTCCCGAACTGGTCGATGTTCACCATCATCCGCGAGGGGTCCAGCTCCAGGCGCTTGGCAGCGGCATCCATGATCCGGATGTTGGCCTGATGGGGAACGAAGAGCTTGAGCTGGTCCCCGGTGAAGCCGTTTCGGTCCATGAGCAGGCGGCTGTTGTCAGCCATCTCCCGGACGGCCTTCTTGAAGACCTCGCTGCCGGACTGGTGGATGTAGTGATCCCGGGCCGCAACGGTCTCGGCCGTGGCCGGACTCGCGGAACCGCCCGCGGGCATATGGAGGAAACAGCCCCCAGAGCCGTCAATGCAGTGCTCGAAATCCAGGATGCCGAGGCCCTCCTCCACGCGCTCCACGATGACCGCGCCCGCGCCGTCACCGAAGAGCACCGAGGTGGTCCGGTCCTCGAGGTCGATGACAGTGGACATGATGTCGACGCCGACCACCCCCACGCACTTGACTCCCCCAGCGGCGACCAGGCTGGCGGCGGTGGTGAGGGCGTAGAGGAAGCCCGAACAGGCGGCGCTCAGGTCGAAGCCGAAGGCGTTGGTGGCTCCAACCATCTCCTGAATGCGGCAGGCCGTCGCGGGGAAGAGGGTATCCGGCGTCACCGTGGCGACGATGATGGCGTCCAGTTCCGTGGCCTTGATGCCCCGGTTGTCGAGGGCCATCTGCAGGGCGGGCGCCCCGAGCTTCGAAGCCCCCGTGCCGGGTTCAACCCAGCGCCGCTCGCGGATGCCCGTGCGGCTCCGGATCCACTCGTCGTTGGTCTCCATGATCTTGGAAAGATCGTCGTTGGTGACCACGCGAGGGGGAAAACACTGCCCGGTGGCGGTGATTCCCGCGGGGGCGGCAAGGCGACGGTTCAAGGGGCCTCCGGAGCGAAACGCTCATTGTCGCACGAAGGGCGCACCGCGTCAGCGCTCACTCCGGAACCGGCGCAGGAGCTCGAGCAGCCCTTCCACATTCAGCTGCCGGACCGCCAACCCACGGAGCTGGACCGAAGCCCCGAGCCAGCCCCGCGCGGCATCATCGTCCTCAGGTTCCACCCAGGGCCCGGGCAGCTCATCGAGTGTCCCCACCAGCCGCTCGAGTGGCAGGGCCAGGCGCGTGCGCAACACCGCCAGAGCCTCGGGTGGACCCTCGGGCCGTCGGCCACCGGGCAGTTCCTCCCAGGCCAGCACGGGCAGGAACTCCCCCTGATGGAGAACGACCCCATGAATGCCCGGGAGCACCCCGGGCAGCGGGCTCGGCGGCGAGGGATCCACCACCTCCCGCAGCTCCCGGGTGGACAGCAGGAGGTCGCGCCCGGCGGCCCTCACCAGGAGCCAGCTCCCGGAATCAGACACTGGCCACCCGCCGCATGAGCGAATCCATGGCCAGACCCAGCACCGCCTCGGGGTCCACCACCCAGAGGATGCCGTCCTCCTGGGGGCTGCCGCCCATGATGCCGGGCGTCTGGGCCAGCTCCGGCAGGCTTCTCAGCAGCACGTCGCCCCGGCCCAGCACCTGGTCCACGCCGAGAGCCACCTCGAAGCTGCCCCGCCCGGCCGGTCCCCCTTGCTGGGTGAGCACCACGAAGGTGCGCTGCGCCCCAGGCTCCCGCAGGCCCAGGCAGGCCTGGAGGGACTCCAGGGGGATGGACGTGCCGAGGACTTCCACCCGCTCGCCTCCGCGGAGGGGGACCCGGCCGGCCTGGACCCGCAGGACACTGGCCAGCGGGATGCCGAACACCTGCCCCTCGCAGCGGACCTTCAGGCAGTTCACCACCGCCCGGCTGAGGGGCAGCGTCAGGCGGATGAGGCTGCCCCGGCGCGGCTCCGTGGAGAGGTGGATCTCGCCGCCGAGGCTCTCCACCTCGGAGCGCACCACATCCATGCCCACGCCACGCCCCGAGATCTGGGAGGCCTGGTCCTGGGTCGAGAAGCCCGGCTCCAGGGAGAGCCGGAGCAGCCGCTCCGGGTCGGGCCGCTCCCCGGCCTCCAGCAGCCCCAGCTCCAGGCCCCGGGCCTCGATGCGGGCCAGGTCGAAGCCCCGGCCATCATCGCGCAGGTCGAAGCGCAGGTTGCGTCCCCACTGGCTGGCGGAGAGTTTCAGGGTCCCCGTCTCCGTCTTGCCCTGGGCCAGGCGCTCGGAGGGCAGCTCCAGGCCGTGGTCCAGGGCGTTCCGGACCAGGTGCAGGAAGGGATCGGCCAGGCGGCTGAGGAGGCTCCGCTCCACTTCCAGCTCCCCCCCCTGGAACTGCAGGCGCACCGGCTTGCCCAGGTCCCGGCTCAGGCTCTTCACCATGGGCTCGATGCGCGAGAAGAGGCTCTCCACCTTGACCATGCGCATCTGCAGGAGGGACTTCTGGACGTCCAGCAGCCCCGTCTCCATCTCGGAGAGGAGGGCCCGGGGCGCGTCCAGCTCGGCCTCCTCGACCCTTCGAAGCAGCCGGCTGGCGCTGTCCCGGAGCTGGCCCACGGTCATGAGGCGGGCCTCCAGCGCCTCCACCCGCTGGGCGGGCAGGCGCAGGATCTCGCCATCGTGCACCGGGGCCACCGGCGCGGCGGGGCTCTCGTGCGAGCTGGCGGTCGCCAACTCCGTCGGCGTCGGCGCCCGCAGGCTGGCCGGAATCAGGGCCGGGTCCACCAGCTGCCGGCTCTCCAGAACCTCTCCCGCCTCGACAGGGAGGGGCTCCAGGGCCGCTCCCGCCCAGAGCAGCAGGAAGGCCAGCCCCTCCCGGTCCGGCGGCAGGTCCCAGGGCAGCGTAGAGATCAGCTCCCCCCGGGTGCCCAGGGCCTCGCTGATGGCCCGGAGGCGCTCATCGAAGGTGCTGTAGTCGAGGCAGATGCCGAGCCCATGGATGGGGGTCCCGGCCAGGAGCACTGCCGTCACCCGCGTCCGCTCATACTCCGACAGGGCCTTGAGCGTCTCCAGAGGCAGGTCCAGGAGGGTGGTCAGGTCCTGGGCCTGCCCCTCCGTCGGCCGGGCCATGGCTTCCAGCTCCCCGATCTGGCGGCGCACGGGCTGGAGATAGTCCTCGGGTTCGGGCCGCCCCCGGCGGAGGCCGTCGAGCCCCGACTCGAGGGCGAGCACGCCCGCCTCCAGGGTCTCGATCAGGGAGTCCGTGGAGCGCAGCCGGCCCTTGCGCATGAGGTCAAAGATGTCCTCCAGCCGGTGGGCCGCCTTGCTGAACACGGGGTAGCCAAGCATCCCGGCCATCCCCTTGAGGGTGTGCGTGGTCCGGAACAGCGCATTCACCGAGGCCTGGACCACGTGGGCCGGCTGCGGCTCCTTCAGGGTGGCAAGGGTCTCCCGGGCCTGCCCGAACAGGTCCTCGCATTCCGCCCAGACATCGTCGAAGGACTGATCCAAGTGCCGCTCCCGCTAGATCCCGATTCGGCAGGCGGCCGCCTTCGCTGGAATCTGGGCGCTCCCGATAGACTGGTCCCATGCGCACCCTCGCGGTCCTCCCGTCCCGCTTCCCGTCCTCCCGGTTCCCGGGCAAGCCCCTGGCGCTCATCGCCGGTCGGCCCATGATCCAGTGGGTCTTCGAGGCAGCCCAGCGCGCCCGGGGTGTGGACCGCGTGGTGGTGGCCACTGACGATGACCGCATCGCCAGTGCCGTGCGGGGCTTTGGGGGCGAGGCTGTACTGACCGAGGCCGCCCTGCCCTCGGGCACGGACCGCGTGGCAGCAGCCCTGGCCACCCTGGGCGAGACCTACGACTGCGTGCTGAACCTCCAGGGCGACGAGCCCGCCATGCATCCCGAGACCGTGGCCGCGGTGGTGGCGCTCATGCAGGCGCAGCCGGACCTCCCCATGGCCACCGCCGCCTGTTCCTTCGCGAGCGTCGATGAGCTGTTCAACCCCAATGCTGTGAAGGTGGTGGTGGATGACCGGCAGCGGGCGCTCTACTTCAGCCGCAGCCCCATCCCCTACCTGCGGAGCTCGACCATCTTCGAAGCAGACTTCCGGCCCTGGCTGGCCCCGGAGCAGCTGGCCCTCTTCCGCCGCCACCTGGGCCTCTACGCCTACCGGCCCGAGGCCCTGCAGGCTTTCACCCGGCTGCCGCAACACCCGCTGGAGCAGCTGGAGATGCTGGAACAGCTCCGGGCGCTGGCCTCGGGCATGGCCATCGGCGTGGCTGACACGCCCCATCTGAGTCTCGGCGTGGACGTTCCGGGTGATGTCCCGGCCGTCGAGGCCCTCCTCCGGGAGCGGGGCCTGGCGCGGTAGACTGAGAGGCGGGACCGAGGGTCCCGTTCATCGCCAGGAGTCTTCGTGAGCCACCATAAAGTCGTCGTGATCGGAACCGGCCCCGCAGGCTATACCGCGGCCCTCTACACCTCGCGGGCCAACCTGGAACCCCTGGTGCTCGAAGGCGCCCAGCCCGGCGGCCAGCTCACCATCACCACGGAGGTCGAGAACTTCCCCGGCTTCCGCCACGGCATCGCCGGCCCGGCCCTCATGGACGAGATGCGCGAACAGGTCCTCCGATTCGGCACCGTGATCAAGTCTGAGACCGTCCTGAAAGCCGACCTCCAGGCCCGCCCCTTCCGCCTCACCACGGACCAGGACGAGTACACCGCCGACGCCGTGATCATCGCCACCGGGGCCTCGGCCAAGTGGCTGGGCATCGGCAAGGACGAGGACCTCTCCCGGTCCGGCGGGGGCGTCAGCGCCTGCGCCACCTGCGATGGCTTCTTCTACCGGGGCAAGGAGATCGCCGTCGTGGGTGGGGGCGACACCGCGGCCGAGGAGGCCATCTTCCTGACCAAGTTCGCCTCCAAGGTCCACCTCATCCACCGCCGCGATCGGCTCAGGGCCTCCAAGGCCATGCAGGACCGGGCCCTGGCCAACGAGAAGATCCATCCCGTCTGGAACAAGACCGTCCTGGACGTCCTCACCACCATCCTCGAGACCCCCATGGGTGAGAAGGTCGAGAAGGTCCGCGCCCTGAAGCTGCAGGACACCCTGGACGGCTCCATCTCCGAGCTGCCCATCGATGGCCTCTTCGTGGCCATCGGCCACCAGCCCAACACCAGCCTGTTTGCGGGCCAACTGCCCATGGATGAGACGGGCTACCTGCAGGTGGAGAAGGGCTCCAGCCGCACCCGCATCGAAGGCGTCTTCGCCTGCGGTGATGTGCAGGACCACACCTATCGGCAGGCCATCACCGCCGCCGGCAGCGGCTGCATGGCCGCCATCGATGCCGAGCGCTGGCTGGTCGAAAAGGGCCTCGCCGAGTAGGGTAACAAGATTCAAATCTAGTCGTTTTTTTCGGCATCAGGTTCTGATTGCCTTAACATGGGGTGGCCTTTGCTTATGGCCTCTCTATGAACCTACTTGTCATTTCCCGACATGATGACCTCGTCGAGCGCCTCCGCATGGCCTTCGAGGGGGCTGGGCACACCATCCTCCAGGCCGGGGACCCCCTGGAGGCCCTGGCCAAGGATGCCTGGGGCGAGGTCCAGGTCCTGGTGGTGGACTCGACCGGGGAGCCCATGGACGGCTTCCGGCTCACGCGCTTGCTGCGCGGTGAGGCCCGGGTGCTCTTCCAGAACCTGCCCATCTTCCTGATTATCGATCACCCACCCAGCGACCAGGAACGCTTGGCCCTGAAGGCCAGCGAAGGGGACGGGTTCATCCTCACCACCAGCAGCATCCAGCAGCTCCTGAACCGCCTGGGTCCCGTGATGGCCGGGGGGCACACCAAGGCGGGGGGCCAGCGGGTACCTGTGCTGGGGGTGGGCCTCCAGGGGGACCTCGCTCAGCGGGCCCGGGAGATGCTCCAGCACATCGGCATGGAGCTCTATACGCCCCCCGCTCGCAACGCCGTGGAAGCCCAGCAGAGCCTGAAGTCCCCCGTCCTCTTGCTGGGGCTCTCCGCCGGCGGCGTGCCGGGCGCCCTGTCCGTGCTGGCCCAGCTGCGGGACCAGAACCACCTGCTGTATACGATTCTGGTGGGACAGGTGAAGACGGAGGCGGACCAGCGGAAGCTGATCCTCGCGGGGATCTCGGACTGGGTGCCCCTGCCCCTCCCGGCGCCCCGGCTGATCCATGCCTGCCGGCGCGCCATTGAGGTCCTGCATGCGCGGCGCGTCCAGGCCGAGTACGAGTCAGCCCTCCATGACCTCCGTGCCCACCGCAGCCTGCTCGAGGTCGAGGCCGCGACCCTGCGCAACGAGGTGCTCACGGACCCGCTCACGGAGCTGCTCAACCGTCGCGCCTTCGACCAGAACATGGAGCACGCTCTGCGGCAGTGGGAGCGCCACCGCCGCGCCTTCGTCCTGCTTATCGGGGATGTGGACCACTTCAAGCTCATCAACGACCGGTTCGGCCATCCGGTGGGCGACGAGGTGCTGCGGCAGCTCTCGGTCCGGCTCCGCTCCGCCCTGCGCAAGTCTGATCTGGCCTTCCGCATCGGGGGCGAGGAGTTCGCCATCCTCCTGACCGAGACCAGCCTGAAGGCCGGGGCCGAGGTCGGGGAAAAGCTGCGCGGCCGCATCGATGAAGAACCCATTGTGCTGCCCAACGGCCAAACGATCTTCCCCACCATGAGCTTCGGCGTGGGAGGTCCCGGGGCGGCCACCATCTCGGAGCTGCTGTCCCAGGTGGATCAGGCGCTCTACCGGGCCAAGAGCCTGGGTCGCAACCGCGTGGTGGTCTTCGGGGGGCTCGAGCCTACCGCGGCGCCGGACAGCAAGCCCTAGATGCGTGCGGTCAGTAGCGGAAGCTGAAGAGGTCGCCCAGACCGCGCAGGGTCAGGGTGAGGTCCACCCGGTCCTCCCGGCCTCCTGACAGCAGCGAGGTGTTCAGCGCCACGTGGGTGAACTTCAGCACGTAGGCCACGCAGGGCTCCACCCAGGCCAGGGCCACCTGGCTGGAGGCGAAGCCGTGGTTCTGGTAGTCGTAGCTGGCCGTGAACTCCAGTCGGCAGCGATCGTCCAGGAAGCGCTGGATGCCGCCGAACTGAATCCCCCTCTGCCGCACCAGGAAGCTGTTGATGCCCGTGGAGAAGTAGGCGAGGTTGAAGCGGTTCCCCTCGCTGCCCTTCACGTCCACGCTGACCGCATTGTCCGAGCCGCCCGTGCCGAGGTCCGAGGAGCGGCGCAGGCTGATGCGCCAGCGGTTGTCCGGCTCCACATCGAGGTCCGTGTTCACGGAGGACCAGCCCTGCTTGTAGCGCCCGTCACTGAGGATGATGGGCGTCAGGTGGAAGCGGGTGGACACCGTCAGGCGGGCGAGATCGGTGAAGGTCACGCCAGATCCCGAGCGGCCCAGGATGTGCTGCTTGAGGCCCAGCTCGAAGCTGCGCTCGCCGGAGGCGCTGTCGTTGACGCCGGGGTTCGAGTCCACGCTATCGAAGCGCGGCACCACGCCCACCTGGCCGTAGCGGCTGGTTTCGGTGAAGCCGAAATAGGGCTCGGCCACGTGCTTCAGCTCACCGTGATAGCCCAGGAGCGAGACGTCCGTGAACGACCGCCCCACCTGGGGGCCTGAGAGCCGCAGGTGGCTGGAGAGAAGAAACCTTGAGGCGGCTGCCCCATCCACTTCGAAGGGACTGGTGGCGGGGTTCACGCTGGAGCCGTTCACCCCTGTCGCGGGATCGAAGACCGGCGAGGCCAGCGTATTGCTGTAGTGCGTCCCCCGGCCCATGAACTCGAAGTCCGCCCGGAACGGACCCCACTGACCCAGGCGCCCGTGCAGCCGGGCGTTGGCGTCCTGGCGGTCCCAGGCATAGCCCTGGTCGTTGCCGGTGGCGCTGCCTTCAATGCGGTAGGCAAACCGCCCCAGGCGAACGCCGCCGTCCAGGTAGAGAGGTCCCAACGTGGGCACAGGGAAGAACCGGAACTCGGCCTGGGGCAGCGTCTGGCGGCGCAGTGACGCCGGAAAGTCGTTGCTGTAGAACGGGTCGCCCTGGTCCTTGGTGAAGAAGAAGCTCCGCTGCTCGGCGGCGGACAGGCTGAGGTTCCCGAAGCTGAAGCTGCGGCCCAGGTAGAGCGCCGAGTCGAAGCTGGTATTGCCCAGGTAGCCGAGGCCCTTCCCGAAGTCGGCGTCGACGAGGTTGTCCGAGGCCTGGTTCACATCCGCGGTGAGCTGCCAGCCGTCCTCCCGCTGCCAGACCTCCTTGAGGGTGTAGCGGTAGCGGGTGGTGTCCAGGCTGCGCTGGTGGATGGTCTGGCCGGAGAGGCTGCCTTCATGGGTCAGGTCAGGCCGCCAGCGCAGGTCCCCGCCCAGCAGGGTGCCCTCTTTGCTGAAGTATTCCGGCGCGAGGGTGAGGTCCGCGGTGGGACCGAGCACCTGGTAGTAGGTCAGCCCCACGGTGGTGCCGAAGGCGCTGGACAGTCCCAGCGTGGGCGGCAGCAGGCCCGAGGCCCGGTTCGCCTGGGCGGGGTAGATGGCCCAGGGAACGTAGTAGTAGGTGGGCACCGGCCCCAGGTAGATGAGCGCGTTCTTGAGGGTGGCGAAGCCGTCCAGATCCACCTTCAGGCTCGAGAGCTTGGCCCGCCAGCCCGGCTTCTCTTCCGGGCAGGGACTCAGCTCCACCGCGTCGAAGGCCCAGGTCCGCAGGGTGGTGAAGGCCACATGGCCCGAGCGCAGGGTCCAGGTGGGCGGCAGGTCCATCTGCAGGGCCCAGGCTTGGCCCGAGCGGGTGGTCCAGCCCATCTCCAGCCGCTCGCAGCGCAGCCTCAGGTCCGGACCTTCCAGGCGGATGTGGCCCTGGGCGACGAGGCGCCCCTCCCGGAGGTGATACTCGATGCGGTCCGCCAGCAGAAGGAGGCCCTCCGCCTGGATGGCGCCCTGCTCCAGCACCCAGACGTCGGCGGCCTCGCGCACCCGCTCGCCGCGCCAGTCGAAGGGCACGCGGGACGTGCCCGGCCCACCTTCGAGGCTGAAGGGGCGCAGAGGCAGCAGCTCCGCGGGGGTCGGCGCATCCAGGAGCTCCAGCACCGGCCGGCTCGGCAGGCTCTGGGCCTTCAGGAGCACCGTTCCGGTGCACAGGAGCAACGCCACCCCGATCCGGCGCATGGGCCGCTCAGTGGTGGTGCGGCAGCAGCCGCGCGCTTAGGAGGAAGATGCCAACACCGGACAGCAGCGCCACGGTGCCGCGGAGACCCGAGACCTTCTGCACCTCAGGCAGCAGGTCTGAGCTGGCCACGTAGAGGGCCAGGCCCGCGGTCAGGCCCAGGATCGGCCCGAGGGGCAGGTGCATGAGGGACTGGCCGGCGGAACCTACGAGCGAGGCCAGCGCCAGGGTGCCGGCCGCGAGGAGGGCCGCCCGGTTGCCGAAGCCGCGCACCAGGAAGATGGAGGAGATGGTGCCCCCCTCCGGGATCCGGTGCAGCAGGATGCCGAGCACCACCAGGGGGCCCAGGTTGGTGCTGGTCGAGAGGGCCGCGGCGATGGCCACGCCATCCATGAGGCTGTGCAGGGAGAGGCCCACCAGGGCCAGCACGCCGCTCAGCGGGCTCCCGTCCTTGTGCGTTTCTTCCCCGTAGTGGAAGTGCATCGTGATGCCGTGTTCCATGACGTGGACCAGCAGGTAGCCGCCCAGCACCCACAGCGCGTTGCCCTCGCCCCCGGTGGCTTCCAGGGATTCGGGGATGATGCGCACCAGGGTCAGGGACAGCAGGTAGCCGGCCGCCACGCCCGAAAGCAGGCGCATGAACTGAGCCCGTCCTTGCAGGAAGCGCACCACCCCCCAGCCACCCAGGAGGGTGGCCAGGGAGGCGAGGGGCGCCAGCCAGTAGACGGACACAGGCGGCTACTCAGCCTTGGGCTTCTTGACTCGGGTCGCCTTGGGCTTGGGAGCTTCCGCGACGGGAGCCTCAGCCTTGGGCTTCTTGGCAGGCGGCACCTTGGCCTTGGGCGCGGCCTTCTTCTTCAGCGGCTTCTCGGCCACAGGCACAGGCAGGGGCACGGCCACGGGTTCGGGAGCCGCCACAGGAGCAGGCTCCGGCGTGGAGGCCACCTTGGCCCGGGGGGTGCGCCGGGGCTTGCCGGGGGCAGGCTCGGCCGGGGCGGCCACGGCAGCGGCGCCAATCCGGGGCCGGGGGCTGGGTGTCAGCAGGCTAGCGACCAGGTCGGCCGAGAAGGTGGGCGGCTCCGGCTGGGAGTCGTCCTGGAACTCGGAAGACTCGGCACCCGTGGCCTGGGTGGCACCTTCGGCCCGGTCGGCACCGCCCTTGCGGCGGCGACGGCGGCGCTTGCGCTTGGTCCCATCGCCCTTGGCCTCGTCCGCAGAGTCCTCGGAACTCTCCTCGGACTCTTCATCCTCGGGCTTGGCGCTCTCGAACAGGGCACGGAGGCGCTCCCGCTCATCGAGGGCCGCCCGTTGCACATCGCGGCGGTCGTATTTGAAGGCTTCCTTCTTGGCGTCCTTGGTGTTTTCGCCCAGGGCCTTCTCGAAGGAGATGGGGCTGTCGCCACCCAGGACCACGGTCTCGTCCTCGGGGGAGCCCTTCTCGCGGGGCGGCTTGGGCGTCGTCACCTTCTCGACCGGGGCCTCTTCGGCACGCTCGATCTCGGCGGCCATCTCGCCGTAGCTCATGGACCAGTCTGCCTGGATGAGGATCCTGGCCTCGCTCTGCTCTTCCATGGCGATCAGCTCACGGCGCTTCTGGTTCAGCACCGCCGCGGCGATGGAAGGGGCCAGCTTGATGCGGATCTCGCCGATGCCGCCCTTGGCCAGGATGCCGTGGACCCGGCGCATCACGGACAGCACCAGGGCCTCCATGGTCTTGACCTTGCCGGTGCCGGTGCAGGTGGGGCAGGTCTCGTGGTTCACGTGCTGGAGGCTGGGGCGGATGCGCTGGCGGGTCATGACCAATACACCGAAGCGGTTGATCTTCCCGACTTCCATGCGGGCCTTGTCGGCCTTGAGGCACTCGACCAGGCG
>CAIRAS010000387.1 GCA_903876615.1 uncultured Holophagaceae bacterium | reverse complement strand
TGGACCAGATGGAGAAGCCCGATGTGGACAGCATCGAGGGGCTGTCCCCGGCCATCTCCATCGAGCAGAAGACCACCAGCAAGAACCCCCGGTCCACGGTGGCCACCGTGACCGAGATCTACGACTACCTGCGCCTGCTCTACGCCCGCACGGGCCGGCCCACCTGCGTGGCCTGCGGCGAGCCTATCGCCAGCCAGACCATCCAGGAGATGGCCGACCAGATCCTGGCGCGGCCCGAGGGCGCGAAGCTGCAGATCCTGGCGCCGGTGGTGCGGGGCCGCAAGGGCGAGTACAAGAAGCTGCTCCAGGACCTGATGAAGCGCGGCTACATCCGGGCCCGGGTGAACGGCCAGATGCTCGATCTCACCGAGGGCGTTCCTGACCTCGACAAGCAGAAGAAGCACACCATCGAAGTGGTCATCGATCGCCTGAAGGTGTCGCCGTCCATCCAGTCGCGGCTGGCGGACAGCCTGGAGATCGCGTGCAACCTGGCCGAGGGCGGCGCCCTCCTTGACCTCGATGGCGCCGAGACCTTCTTCTCCAGCAAGCTGGCTTGCAACAAGCCCAAGTGCGCCCGGTTTGGCCAGGGGCTGCCGGAGCTGGAGCCGCGCTCATTTTCGTTTAACACGCCCTACGGTGCCTGCCCCACCTGCGACGGCCTTGGGTTCAAGCGCCAGTTCGCCGAGGAGCTGATCGTACCGAATGCGAACCTGGCCATCAGCGAGGGCGCCATCCAGGCCAGCGGCTGGAAGAGCGTGTCGGAAGATGGCTGGCGGTCCCAGATGATGGATCAGCTCGCCCGAAAGCTGAAGTTCAGCCTCGACACGCCCTGGAAGAAGCTGCCGGCGGACATCCGCCGCCTGCTGCTGCACGGCACCGAGAAGGAGATGCGCTTCACCTACGAGAGCAAGCGCAATAAAAACCACTACGACTTCGTCCACCACTTCGAGGGCATCATCGGCAACCTCGAGCGCCGCTACCGCGAGACCACCAGCGAGGAGATCCAGGCGGAGCTGGAGGAGTCCATGCGGATCATCCCCTGCGAGGTCTGCGCGGGCCAGCGGCTCAAGCCCGAGGTGCTGGCGGTCTATGTGAGCGGCCTGAACATCGCCCAGGTCGCGGCCCAGAGCGTCCGCGACGCCCGAAAGTGGTTCGGCGACCTGGCCCTGGAGGGCAAGGACGCGGTCATCGCCGAGAAGGTGCTGAAGGAGATCCGCGAGCGCCTGGGCTTCCTGGATGATGTGGGCCTGGGCTACCTCACCCTGGACCGCAGCGCGGCCACGCTGTCGGGCGGCGAGGGCCAGCGCATCCGCCTCGCCACCCAGATCGGCTCCAAGCTGCAGGGCGTGCTCTACGTGCTGGACGAGCCCAGCATCGGCCTCCACCAGCGGGACAACCTGCAGCTCATCCGCACCCTCAAGGAGATGCGGGACCTGGGCAACACGGTGCTGGTGGTGGAGCACGACCTGGAGACCATCCTCGCCGCGGATCACGTGGTGGACATGGGCCCCGGCGCCGGCGAGCACGGCGGCTTCGTGGTGGCCCAGGGCACCCCCGAGGAGATCCGCAACACACCAGGATCCATCACCGGCGATTTCCTCGCAGGCCGCGACGCCATTCCTGTGCCGCGCACCCGCCGCAAGGCCAAGCGGGGCTACCTCTCAGTGCAAGGCGCCGAAGAGAACAACCTCAAGAAGGTGGACGCGGACTTTCCCATCGGCCTGGTCACCTGCGTGACCGGGGTCAGCGGCTCGGGCAAGAGCACCCTGGTCAATGAAATCCTCTACAAGGCCCTCGCCAACCAGCTGCACCAGGGCGTACATCTGGTCGGCAAGCACAAGGCCATCAAGGGCCTCGAGGCCATCGACAAGGTCATCGATATCGACCAGGCGCCCATCGGCCGCACGCCGCGCAGCAACCCGGCCACCTACACCGGGCTGTTCACGCCTCTGCGGGAGCTCTTCGCCCAGCTGCCCGAGAGCAAGGCCCGGGGCTACGCGCCCGGCCGCTACAGCTTCAATGTGAAGGGGGGCCGCTGCGACAAGTGCGAGGGCGATGGGCTTCTGCGCATCGAGATGCACTTCCTCCCGGATGTCTACGTCACCTGCGAGCAGTGCAAGGGGAAGCGCTACAACCGCGAGACCCTGGAGATCCACTACAAGGGCAAGAGCAT
>CAIRAS010000386.1 GCA_903876615.1 uncultured Holophagaceae bacterium | reverse complement strand
GTAGCCGATGCTGCGCTTGATCTGCTCCCGTTCCGTGCGGATGTCGAAGCCCGCCACGGTGCCGCTGCCGCCCGAGGGCTCCAGCAGCCCGCAGAGCATGCGGATGGTGGTGGACTTCCCGGCGCCGTTGGGGCCGAGGAAGCCGAAGATCTCGCCCCGGCTTACCTCCAGGCTGATGCGGTTCACGGCCACGAAGTCCCCAAAGCGCCGCTCCAGGTCCCGCAGGGTGACGGCGAACCCGCTCATGCGCCACCGGCCGGAATCGCCGAGGTGAAGACATCCTCGAGGGTGGGCTCGATGACCCGCAGCTCGTGGGCGGCGATGCCTGCGGCGCGGAGCACGGCCTCGATCCGAGGCTGCGCTTCCTCTGCTGACTCGACCAGGATGTGGAGGCGGTCCCCGAACAGGGCCACGGTACCCAGGGCCGCCTCGCGCAGGTGGGTGGCGGCCTGCCAGGGTGTGTCGCAGCGCAGCTCCAGGAGGGTTCCCCGCAGCAGCAGCTTCACGCCGTCTACGGTGTCGCAGGCCAGGAGGCGGCCCTGGTGCAGCAGGCCCACTCGATTGCAGCGCTCAGCTTCGTCCAGGTAGGCCGTGGAGACGAAGATGGTCACCCGCTCCTGCTGGAGCTGGTAGAGGATGCGCCAGAAGTCGCGGCGGGAGACTGGGTCCACACCGTTGGTGGGTTCGTCCAGGAAGAGCACCCGGGGCGTGTGGATCAGGGCGCAGGCCAGCCCCAGCTTCTGCTTCATGCCCCCCGAGAGGTTGCCCGCCTGCCGGCGCCTGAAGGGGGTGAGGTTGCTGAAGGCCAGGAGCCGCTCGACCCGTTCGCCACGGCCGGCGCGCGGCACCTCGTACAGGTCCGCATAGAAGTCGAGGTTCTCCAGTACGGTGAGGTCCGGGTAGAGCCCGAAGCGCTGGGCCATGTAGCCGATGCGCTCCTTGATGGCCTCGGCCTGGCCGCGAACCGGGAGCCCGTCCACCCAGGCCTCGCCGGAGGTGGGCTCAAGGATGCCTGTGAGCAGGCGCATGGTCGTGGTCTTGCCCGCCCCGTCCGGCCCAACGAGGCCAAAGATCTCGCCCTCTTCCACGGCCAGGCTGAGGCCGTCCAGGGCCACCAGGTCCCCGAAGCGGCGCGTCAGCGCCTGGGCCCGGATGGTCTCCATCAGCGGCCGTCCAGCACGATCTCGGCGTCGACCGGCATGCCGGGCTTCAGTTCCATGGTCGGGTTGGGGAGGTCGATCTTGATGCGGTAGACCAGCTTCGCGCGCTCCTTGCGGGTCTGGACGCTCTTGGGGGTGAACTCCGCCTCGGCGGAGATGAACGAGACGCGGCCTTCATAGCGCTTCCCGGGATAGGTGTCCGAGGTGACGTTGGCCCTCTGGCCCACCTTCACGCGGCCCAGGTCGGCCTCCTCGACATAGGCGCGGAGCCAGACCTGGCCCAGGTTTGCCAGGGTCACCACGGCGGTGCCCGGGGCGACGTATTCCATGGGCTCGACGTTCTTGGAGAGGATGACGCCCGCGGTCGGAGCCACGAGGGTCGCGTAGCCCAGCTGGGTCTCGGCCAGGGCCAGGGTCTGGCTGGCGGACTCGAAGCGGGCCCGGGCCTGGTCGATGTCCTCTTTCCTAGGCCCCTTCTTTATGAGGGCGTACTGCTGCTCGGCCTGGCGGACCTTGCCGCGGGCGGCCTCGAAGGCGGCTCGGGATGCTTCAAAGTCCCGCACCGAGAGGATCCCCTTCTGGTAGAGATCCCGGACGCGGGCCTCGTCGGGCTCCAGGCGGCGGAGGTCGGCGCTGGCCTGCTCCAGGGCGGCCTTGGAGGCCTCGATCTCCTCCGGTCTCGAGCCCGCGAGCAGGGCATCGAGAACAGCCCTGGCCGTGGCCACGTCCGCCCTGCGGCCCGCGGCCTGCTGCTCCAGGTCCCGGGCGTCGAGCCGGGCCAGGAGTTGCCCGGCCTGGACCACCTGGCCTTCATCCACGGGCCGCTCCAGGACCTTGCCCGCCACCCGGAAACTGGCGCCTACCGAGATCACCTCGATGTTGCCGGAGACCTGGAGCCGGTCCTCCGGGTGGCTTCGGCAGGCAATCGCCAGCAGCACCGTGCCAGCAAGGAGGGTCATCCGGGCGAGGGCGGGAAAGCGCATGGGAGTCCTTTCAAACCAGAGGGGAGGGCAGCGTGGGCAGGGGGGCGGAAGCATCGAGGGCGACGCCCCGCCAGAGGATCTCCAGCCAGGCGCGCATACCGGTGAGGACGGCACCCTCCGGCGGTAGCTCCGTGAGCAGGGGTAGCACTGCGGGGAGCACGTCCAGGATTTCGAGCTGCATCTTGGCCAGGAAGAACGTGGCCATGAGCGGCTGGACTTCGGGGCGGACCTCGCCCCGGGCGATGCCCTGCTCGAAGATCTGCCGGATGGAGCCGACCATGGGCCGGATCTGGTCCTCGATGAGGTGGCCG
>CAIRAS010000385.1 GCA_903876615.1 uncultured Holophagaceae bacterium | reverse complement strand
TGGCGGTCGCCGGCCACCGGGATGCGGTTGGGGCGGGGGTTCCGCGCCGGGGGTCCCTCGCGCTGCTCTTCGAAGCGCTTGGTGCGGGCCACGCGCTTGACCTTGTGCTCGTGGCTCTCGGCGGGCTTGAAGATGCCTTCTTCGCCGGTGGCTCCGGTGCTGGCGCGGGTGAGCCGGGCCGCGTTCCGGAGGACCTTCAGGGCCGCCTCCATGTCCGCCGGCAGGGGCGCGGTGACGGTGATGGGTTCCTCGGTGATGGGGTGCTTGAAGCCCAGCAGCTCGGCGTGGAGGGCCTGCCGGTCGAGGAGGGGGCTCTCCGTGCCGTAGACCTGGTCACCGAGCAGGGGGAAGCCCCGGTCCGCGAACTGGACGCGGATCTGGTTGCGGCGACCCGTCTCCAGCTTCACTTCCACGATGGTGTGGCCGGGCAGGCGCTCCACCACGCGGTAGTGGGTGACCGCCTCCTTGGCGCCGGGGGGCATGCGCTTGCCGCCGCCGGGGCCCTTGCGCTCCGTGGCCACGGACATCTTGAGGGACTTGGCGTGCTCGATGAGGTGGCCGGCGAGGGTGCCGCTGTTCTCCGGCAGCTCACCCACCAGGATGGCGAAGTAGACCCGCTGGAGGCGATGCAGCTCAAAGTACTTTTTCAGGCCATGCAGGGCCTCGGGTGTCTTCGCGAAGACCAGGACGCCGCTGGTGAAGCGGTCCAGCCGGTGGACGATGTAGAGGTTGAAGCGCTTGAAGCCGCGGCGCCGGTAGGACTCGGTGATGGCTTCGGCCAGGTTGGGTTCCTTCCCCAGCTCGGAGGGCACCGTGAGCAGGCCCGCGGGCTTGTAGACGAAGAGCAGGTGGTTGTCTTCCCACAGGGTCTCGAAGGGGCCAGCCTGCAGCTTGCTCGCGGGCGGGATCACCTCGTAGGTGCGCTCGGGGTCGAAGACGACCTTGATGGCATCGCCGGTCTTCAGGCGCTGGCCGTGCTTGGTGGCCACCTCGCCGTTCACGGTGACGCAGCTGCCGTCGACAAAGCCTTTGGCCTGCCGGTGGCTGATCACCATGATCCGGTGCAGCTCCGAGGCCAGCGCGGTGCCGTCATGTTCCGCCTGCCATTCCCGTTCGATGCGTGCCATGGCGCCGCCCTCCGTCATCGCCCCGCGTCCTTGCAAACGCCAAGCGGACTTCCAGCAGAACACGGGGATCGGTTTGTTCCAAAGGAAAAGGGAGCGGTAGGACCGCTCCCTTTTCCTTTCAATTGGTCGAAACGGCTTACTTCTTCTCGACCTTGGCGAAGTCGCCGGCCTTGACGATGCTGAGCTTGCTGGGATCCAGGTACTTCCTCAGGGCCACGACGATCTGTTCCGGGGTGAGGCTTCCTACCTTGGCTTCGAGCTCGGCCTGCCAGGTCATGCTGCGGTCAAGGAAGAGGTTGGCCGTGAGCCGACCGGCCAGAGCCCCATCCTGGGTGCGGCTGGTCTCCTGGCCCTGGAGCCAGGCGGTCCGGGCTGCATTCAGCTCATCGAGGGTGAAGCCGTCCTTTAGGGCCTTGGCCAGCTCTTCTTGGAAAGCCTGCTCAAGCTTGACCAGGTTGGCCGGGTTATACATGGCGTAGGCGAGCCAGTTGCCCGCAGGGTCCAGGGGATAGACGGCCAGCTGGCTGGCCACACCGTAGGAGAGGCCCTCCTTCTGGCGGATGCGGTCGGCGAGTCGGCTCTTCAGGGCACCGCCCCCCAGCATCCAGTTGCCCATCAGCAGGGCCGGGTAGTCCGGGTCGCTGTCCCGCAGGGGCAGGACCAGGGCCGCCAGGAAGAAGGCATTGGCCTTGTCGGGGGTCTCCAGCTTCCGGTTGATGGGCTGGACGTCCTTGATCCGGCGGGGAATGCGCTCAAAGGGCTGGGCGGCCTTCCAGCCGCCGAAGAGGGCCTTCGCCTGGGCTTCCACAGCCTTGTCGTCGAAGTCGCCCACCACGGCGAGCTCCGCCGCCGAAGCCCCGACATAGGCCTTGTGGAAGGCCTGGGCCTCATCCACCTTGGCGGTCTTGTAGGCCGCGATGGCTTCATCCAGGCTGCTGGTGTGGCGCACATGGCCCTTGGGATAGGGATCCGTGTACTGCCGCAGGGCGATCTGGGCCACCATGCCGGGCTCGCTCTTCTGGCTCTCGATGCCGGTCAGGGTCTCGCTCACCAGCCGCTCGAACTCATCCTTGGGGAAGCTGGGCTCCCGGAGGATCTCGGCGACCAGGGCCAAGGCTGGGGCCAGGTTGGGCCGGGTGGTGGTGATGCGGGCGTTGAGGCTCTCGGCGTTGCCACCGACGCTCACCTGGGCCTTCAGGCGGTCGAACTCGTCCGAGATCTGCTGGCGCGTGTGCTTGGCGGTGCCGCGCATGAGCAGCTGCCCGGCAATCTCCCCGGCCAGATCCTTGTCCATGAGGGACGCCTCGGTGCCGAGGTGGAGGGTCAGGGTGGCGCTCACCTGCTCACCCCGGGTCTTCTTGGGCAGGAAGGCCGCCTTGAAGCCGGGCGCGAGGACCACCTTGCGGGTGCGGGCCTCGATGTTGGCGGGGGAGGCGTCAAAGGCCTCGCCCTGGGCGATGGTCGCCTGGCCCTTGTAGTCCTTCACCAGGGCCGCCACGTCCACCAGGGCGGGGATCTCGGCCCGGTCCGGGTTGCTGGTGGGGATGAAGGTGCCGAGGGTGCGGTTCTCCCGCTTCAAATACTTCGCCGCAGCGTTCCGCACGGCGATGGGCGTGACCTTCTTGATGCGGTCGCGCTGGAGGAAGAAGAGTCGCCAGTCGCCCACAGCGATGTAATTCGAGAGCCCGACGCCGAGCCGGTCACTCTGGTTCAGGGTGAGGTCGATGTCCTTCAGGAGGGACTGCTTGGCTCGGTCCACCTCTTCCTGGGTGATGGGCGTGGTGGTCTGCTCGAGGGTGTTCAGCAGGAGCTGTTTGACCTCATCCAGGTTCCCGTCCTTGGGCACCATGGTGAAGAAGAGAGCGAATCCGGGTTCCCGGCCGCCCATCACCCAGTCCGAGACCTCAGCTGCCTTCTTGGTGTCTACCAGCTGCTTGTGCAGGCGCCCGCCAGGGGTGTCCGCCATGACCTGCCCCAGGACCTCCAGGGCGGGGAAGTCCGCGTCGGAGCCTGCGGGGAGCTTGTAGAGCGCCATGGCCACCTGGGAATCGCCCACCCGGCGGACCGTAACCTCGCGCTCGCCATCCTGGGTGGGGTCCAGAGTGTAGGTGGGCTGAATCACCCGGGTGGGCCTGGGCAGCCGGCCGAAGCGCTCGTTGATCAGTCCAAGCGCCTTGGCTTCATCCACCTTGCCTGCCACCAGGAGCACGGCGTTGTCGGGCTGGTAGTAGGTGTGATAGAAGGCCCGCAGATGGTCGATGTTCACGTTCTCAACATCGCTCTTGGCACCGATGGTGGACTTCCCGTAGTTGTGCCAGCTGAAGGCCGCAGCCAGGGTGCGCTGCAGGGTCACCCGGACTGGGCTGTTCTCCCCGATCTCGAACTCGTTGCGCACCACGGTCATCTCACCCTTGCCGGCCTCCTTGTCCCAGAGGTCCTGCTGGTCGATGTTGGCGTTGACCATCCGGTCCGTTTCCAGGTCCAGGATCTTGCGGAAGTTCTCGTCCGTGGCTGGGAAGGTCACGAAGTAGTTGGTGCGGTCGTAGGAGGTGGTGCCGTTGAAGCGGGCGCCCACGCTGTTCAGGACGTCCACGGGGTTAGGCTGGCCGTTCTTCCCGCTGTAGTTCTTGCTGGGCTTGAAGACCAGGTGCTCCAGCAGGTGCGCCATGCCGGTCTCGCCATAGCTCTCGTGGCGCGAGCCCACCAGGAAGGTGGTGTTCACGGTGATGGTGGCCTTGCTGGGATCGGGGAAGAGCAGCACCCGGAGGCCGTTGCCCAGGCGGTATTCGGTGATGCCCTCCACCGTTGTCACCTTGACAGGGGCGGGCAGGGCCGCCGGCGCGGCGGGCTTGGCGCTCTTGCCCTTGGCGGTGGTTTTGGCCGGTGGGGTGCTGGCCTTGGAGGTGTCCCCGGCCACCAGGGCCAGGGTCAGGGCTCCGCACAGGGGCAGCAGCAGATGACGGAAAGGGGACATGGAGCCTCCAGGCTGGGAAAGATACCCTCAGAAGAGCAAGGCCCCAGGATAGCCCCGGGGACCGGGGGGTCGGCAAAGGAAAATCTCGACTTGACCCCCGGGCACCGGCCTCAGGCATTCTGCGCCGGGGTCCCCTCATGGCCCAGGCTCACCAGCTTGGCAATGACCAGATCCCCCGAGACATTGAGGGTGGTCCGGCACATGTCCAGGAAGCGGTCCACTCCCAGGATGAGCCCGATGCCCTCGGCGGGAATGCCCACCTGCACCAGGAGCACCACGATGAGGGGCAGGGACCCTCCGGGCACGCCGGCGGTGCCGATGCCCGCCAGCACGGACAGGAGCACCACCATCACCTGGCTCTCCAGGGGCAGGTGGATGCCGTAGACCTGGGCCAGGAAGAGCACCGTGACCCCCTCGAAGAGAGCCGTGCCGTTCTGGTTGGCGGAGGCCCCCACGGTCAGCACGAAGCGGGCGATTTGGGGGGGTAGCTTGAGGGTGTGCTCCGCAGTCTCCAGGGCCAGGGGCAGGGTGGCATTGGAGGAGGCGGTGGAGAAGGCGTAAAGGTAGACCTCCTTGCACTGGCGGAAGAAGGTCCAGGGGTTGGTCCTGCCGAGGAAGGCCAGGGCCGCGCCGTAGACCACGAACTGCTGGATCAGCAAGCCCAGCACCACGGTGCCTGCGAAGAGCGCCACATTGCCCAGGAACCCGCCCCCCAGGGCGTAGACGGTCTTGAAAATGATGCAGAAGATGGCCAGGGGCGCCAGCTTCATGCCGATGTCGATGACCTGCAGGGAGGCCTCGAAGATGGTCTCCAGGCCCCGGATGAGGACATTGTCTTCGCTGTCCACGATGAGGCTGAGGGCATAGCCGAAGAAGAGGCAGAAGAACATGAAAGGGACGATCTCCCCCTGGAAGGCCCGCGCGGCGGCATCCAGCGGGTTCTGGGGCAGCAGGTCCACGACGAACTGGTACCAGGGCTTCGCCTGGGCGGCGGCCACGGATTTCTGGATGGTGATGACAGACTGGTTCTGGGCCAGGGCCGCCCGGTCGAAGGCAAGGCCGGCTCCGGGCTTGATGAGGGCGGTGAGGCCCACGGCGATGAGCACGGCCAGGAAGCTGAACAGAAGGGTGTAGGAGATAGAGCTCACGGCCACCTTGCCCAGGTTGCGGCCCTTGCTCAGCTCGAAGACCCCCACCATGAGCCCCGCCCCGATGAGGGGCACCACCACCATGAAGATGATCCGCAGCCAGACAGAACCCACCAGCGTCATGGCGTCCGTGACCCAGCGCATGGAGGGATGGGCCTGCTGGGGGAACCCATAATGGCCCGCCAGGCCGAGCGCCACGCCCAGGAGGAAGCCGACCAGGAGCTTCGCGGGCAGTTTCATGGGTCCCACCTTCTCTGCGGACGTTGAATACCGAGGGGCTTTCCACGGACTCTGCCCGAGACGCCCCCTTCGGGCAAGGGGTTCCCCCTCCGCATGGAAGGTCCTGGGACTCTCAGCGCTGGAGCAGGGCCAGGAGGGCCTCCTCCCAGGCGGCGCGGAGATCCGCCAGGCGGAGGCCCCGGCCCTTGCCCGGAGCCGCCTGCAGGAGGCCCTGGGCGCTGGGATGGGGGAGGGCGTGGAGGTCCAGCGCCGGGACGCCGGGCAGGCGCTCCAGGATCCACCCCGCCCGCTTCCCGAAGGCGATGACCCGCAGGGGCGAGGTCCGTTCGGCCGAGGCCCGGGTCAGCTCTGCCAGGAGGCGGGCCTGGTTCTCCGGGGCCAGCAGGTCCCGGTTGGAGGGGGCGTGGAAGTGCTCCCCGTCCTTGGTGGGACAGGCGGGGTAGGCGTTGCTGAGGGCGGTGCCGTGCAGGCGGGGAATCAGGCCCAGGCGCTTGAACCGGGCGCCGTCCCAGTCCTCCCAGGCAGCCTCCGGGACGTCGGCCCGGCCCGCCGCGGCCAGGGCCCGGAAGACGGTGACGCCAGCACCGTCCCCCCAGAAGGGCAGGCCGGACTGGTCCGCGCCCCGGGGGCCGGGAGCCTCGCCGAACAGCATCACGGACACGGGGCCGGAGGCCGGGAACAGGGCGGGGACGGGCTGGCCGTGGATGCGGGACATCAGCTGGGCTGCCCCTCTTTCAGCAAAGCCGACAGGGCCTTGAACTGGGGGTGGTTCTTATCGCGAGCCCACTCGAAGGCCACGGACTCGTGGTTGGTGAGCGTGGCGCCCGCCGCGGCCATGCGGTCCAGGGCGTGGCGCCGGTATTCCTCGCCGCGTCCGCTGACGGCCTCCCAGCAGAGGTGGACCTCGTGACCCGAGGCCAGCAGCTCGAGCACGGTCTGCATCACGCAGACGTGGGCCTCGATGCCCGCCACCACGATCTGCCGCTGCGCGGGGGCCAGGCCGGGCCGGGCCTGCTGAAGAGCTGCCTCAAAGCCCGCATCCCCGCAGCAGCCGAAGGCCGTCTTTTCCAGGAAGAAGGTGGGCACGCTCAGCCCGTCGAAGGCCGCCCGAAGGCCCGCTTCGGTGGGACCGATGCCCTTGGGATACTGCTCCGTGAGCACCACGGGCACCGCGAAGAGGTCCGCTAGCCGCAGCAGGCGGTGGGCGGTCTCCAGCACCAGGGCCGGGCGGTGCACCAGGTGCACCAGCTTGCCCTGGAAGTCGATCATCACGAGGATGCTGCGGCGGGCGTCGAGCAGGGACATGGGCTTCTCCTACCAGATCTTCACGCGGTCTGCCGGGGCGAGGTAGAGGGCCTGGCCGGGCTTGACCTGGAAAGCTGCGTACCAGGCATCGAGGTTCCGCACGGTGGCGGGCCGGTAGCTGGCGGGCGCGTGACCGTCCGTCAGGATCTGCTGGCGAAGCATGGGCTCGCGGAGCTTCTCCCGCCAGCTCTGGGCGTAGCTGATGAAGAACTGCTGGTCCCCGGTGAAGCCTTGCACGACGGGCGCGGGCTTGCCGCCGAGGGTCAGGCGGTAGGCATCGTAGGCGGCGGCGAGGCCTGCCACATCCGCGATGTTCTCACCCAGGGTCTGCTTGCCGTTGATCGCCAGGTCCGGGAAGGGCCGGTAGGCGTCGTACTGCCTGACCAGCTGGTCCGCAGAGGCCTGGAAGTGCTTCATGTCCTCGGGGGTCCACCAGTTGCGGAGCCTGCCAGTGGCGTCGAAGAGGGAGCCGGAGTCGTCGAAGCTGTGGCTGATCTCGTGGCCGATGACCGCGCCGATGGCGCCGTAGTCCATGACCACCGGGCGCTGGGGATCGAAGTAGGGGGGCTGCAGGATGGCTGCGGGGAAGTTGAGGGCGTTCATGACCGGGAGGTTCACGGCGTTCACGGTCTGCGGGGTCATCACCCACTCGGTGCGGTCGATGGCGCGTCCCAGCTTCCGCAGGTTCCGCTCGTATTCGAAGCGCTCGGCGCGCTCGGTGTTGCCGAAGGCGTCTCCCGCCACGATTTTTAGCCGGCGGTAGTCCCGCCAGCGGTCCGGGTAGCCCACACCCACCTTGAGGGTGGCCAGCTTGGCCACGGCCTTGGCCTTCGTCTCCGGGGTCATCCAGTCCAGCTGTTGGATGCGGGTGCGGAAGGCTGCGACAAGGTTCGCCACCATCCGCTGGGCCCGGATCTTCTCCCCGGGGGGAAAGTGGAGGGCCACGTAGGCCTTGCCCACGGCCTCGCCGAGGGTGCGGTTGGTGGCGGCCACACCGTAGACCCATCGTTCACGGGGCTTAGTGGCCCCGCTCAGCACCTTGCCGTAGAAGGAGAAGGACTGCTCCTCCACGGCCTTGGGCAGCACCCGGGCCCGGTTCTGGAGGGCGTGGAAGGTGAGGTAGGCCTTCCAGGTGGCGAGGGGCGCCTCTGCCACCAGGGCCGAGAGGCCGGTGACAGCCGTGGGCTGCCAGACCACGAACACCTTGGGTCGGCTGAGCCCGGCGGCGCTGAAGAACGCCTCCCAGTCCAGCCCCGGAGCCCTGGTGCTGAACTCGGCCCGGGTCCAGTGGTTGTTCCCCTTGAGCACGTCGCCGGTGGCTTCCCGGCTCACGTGAGCCTTGGCCATGCGGGTTTCCAGGTCCACCACGGCTGCGGCCTTGCCGGGGGCATCGGACTCCCCCGCCAGCTTGAGCATCGCGGTCACGTGGGTCAGGTACTGGGCGCGGATCTCGGCCATGCCCTTGGACGGGTCCAGGTAGTAGCTGCGCTCCGGGAGGCCCAGCCCGCCCTGCAGGAGGAACGGCGCGTAGCGGCTCGGGTCGTCAAGATCCTGGGCCACCCAGAGCCCGAACAGGTTGGGGGTCTCGACATGGGTGGCGTTCAGCACATCCACATCGGCTCGCAGGGTGGTGCCGAGGAAGTGGGCGAGCTCCTTGCGGTCCCGCAGCCCGGCGATGGCCTTGAAGGTGGGGGCCAGGGGCCGCAGCCCCTGTGCCTCGATGGCGGCCTCGTCCATGAAGCTGGTGTAGCAGTCACCGATCTTGCGGAGTTCCGAGCCCGTCGGGGCCTTGGCGGCCGCGGCGGCCTTGATCAGCGCCGCGGTCCGCTTGTCCGTTAGGTCGGTGACCTCGGCGTCGACACCGTAAGCCGCCCGGTCGGCGGGGATCTCGGTGCGCTTCTCCCAGGCGCCGTTGGCATAGCCATAAAAGGCATTCCCCGGGGCCACCGACAGATCCATGCCCGGCAGGTCCAGGCCCTGAAGGGTGACCTGCCGGTCCTTGCGGGGTGGAGCCGCCACCAGCAAGGAGGTGGCAAGACAGACGACCAGGGGGGACCAGGATGGGTGCACGGCAGGACCTCGAGAATTCTTTATGACGGCTTGAAAAGCTGGCCTGGAATAGCATTAAAGAGTGTAATTCCGGCATCTATTCTCATGCCACCCGCAGCCGACTGGCATCTGGCAGGGAACGACTTATCCTTAAGATCCTACAGGAGAGTGCAATGAACCTAGGGGAGCAGAAGGAGCGGCGGCAGGTGGCCTCGCCCATCCCCACGGAGCGTCGGGGGGCTGTCTGGTCTCTGCCGGATGGCAGCCGTCTGCCCAACGGGATCGAGAGCACCCACCTGGTCGTGGGCGACCCCGAGCACCCCGCCCGCCTGATGCCAGCGGATCTGGAGCATCCTGAGGACTTCCACACGCGGCTGAAGGCTTGGCTGCTGAAGCAGGGCTGACCCGGTCCAGGCTTCGGCAACCGCCTCAAAGAGCCTGGACACAGTGTTCATGGAGGCGGGGGATGATCTCTGCCAGCCGCGCCTCGGGCACCAGGAAGGCGATGGAGACCGTGCTGCTGCCGGTGAGCAAACCGCCCACGGGCTCCTGCCCCAGGGTCGCCAGGTAGCGCAGGGCCGCCAGCGGATCGGTCCGAAGTCCCTCGCCCACCAGGGCCACCACGGCCCAGCCGGACTCACAGGCCAGGCCCGAGGCCGCCAGGGTCCCCAGGACTTCGGCTGCCGCGTGGGTCTCCGGCCGCACCGCCAGCAGGGTGCCGGCTGGACTGGAGATGAGGCCGAAGCGCAGGGCACCGGCCTCCTCCAGGCTGCGGGCGGCCTCCAGGGGCGGCTCCAGGCCTGCCGAGGCGGGGAAGCGCAGCAGGTGGATGCCCTCCTTATAGGCCACGGAGGTGATGGTGCCCGCGGGGCGGACCGGTGGATGGGGGAGGATCACGGTGCGGGAGGCGCCGGGGCGCAGGGTGTTGGCCACCACCAGCCGGAAGCCCGCGCGGCCGCCCGGGGCCAGGGAGTCCGCGTGCAGCACCTTGGCGCCGAAGGCACTGAGGGCCTCGGCCTCGCCCAGGCTCATCTGGGGGATGGGGCGCGCCTCGCGCACCAGGCTGGGATCCGCGGTGAGCACCCCGTCCACGTCAGTCCAGATCTGCACTTCCTCGGCGCCCAGGGCCTCGCCCAGCAGGGTGGCGCTGGTGTCCGAGCCGCCGCGGCCCAGGGTGGTGGTGATGCCCTCGGGGGAGGCACCGAGGAAGCCCTGGGTCACCCAGAGCGCCCCCCCGGCCAGGGCCTCACGCCAGGGGGCGGCCTCGGTCCGCAGGGCCTCGAGGAGGGGCCGGGCCTTGCCGAAGCGCGCGTCGGTCTTCATGACCTCGCGCACGTCCCGGAAGCTGGCCTGGAAGCAGTGGGCCGCCAGGTTGGCGGAGAGCGTCTCGCCCACGGCCAGAGCCGCGTCGCGCCCCCGGGGCGTGCCCTCACCCAGCATGGCCATGCCCGTGAGCAATTGGTCCAGGCGGTCGAAGAGCGGGTTCCAGGCGGGCAGGACGGCCTCCAGGAAGCCCAACTCTGAGGCGACCTGGTGGTGGCGCTCCTCCATGGCCTGTCGAAGGGCGAGGGCCGTGGGCAGGTCGCCGCGGGTGGCGGCGGCACAGGCATCGAGGATTCGATCCGTGGTGCCCCGCAGGGCAGAAACCACGACCAGTCCGCCCGTCGGCAGCTCGTCGTGCACGATGGCGGCGGCGCGGCGCAGGGCCTCGGCAGTGCCGACGGAGCTGCCACCGAACTTGAGGACCTTCAGGCTCATGACGGTCCTCCCTCGGGGGACTCCGGACCGAAGGTGTAGGGAGTCTCCTGGTACACAAAGTAGTTCAGCCAGTTCGCGAAGAGCAGGTTCGCGTGGCCCCGCCAGCGCACCAGGGGCGGCCGTGAGGGATCGTCCCCCGGGAAATAGTTGCGGGGCACGCCAATAGGCAGGCCCTTGCCCAGGT
Organism: uncultured Holophagaceae bacterium; assembly: GCA_903876615.1. Next base: position 4,568 of record CAIRAS010000385.1, on the reverse strand, counting down.
CCCGGGCGTATTCGCCCTGCAGCGTGCAGGGATCGTACTCCGAGTGGCCCGTGACGAAGACCTGGCGACGGTCCTTGGACTGGACCAGATAGACGCCGGACTCGTCGGATTCGGCGACCAGGACCAGCTCTGGCACTGCCAGGATGTCCTCCCGGCGGGTCTCGGTGTGGCGGGAGTGCGGCGCGTAGAAGACATCGTCGAAGCCCTGCACGATGCGCTCGAGGCGGGCGTTCACCCGGTGCGGGAAGATGCCGAACATCTTCTCGGAGAGCGCGTACTTGGGGACACCGTAGTAGCGGAAGAGGGCCGCCTGGGCGCCCCAGCAGATGAAGAGGCTGGAGAACACGTTGGTGCGGGCCCAGTCGAGCAACTCGGTCAGCTCGCCCCAGTAGTCCACCGCCTCGAAGGGCATCTGCTCCACGGGGGCGCCGGTGACGATGAGCCCATCAAAGGACTGGTCGCGGACTTCGGAAAAGGAGACGTAGTGCTCCAGCAGGTGCTCCGCCGAGGTGTTCTTGGAGTCGTGGGAGGCCATGTGCAGCAGCGTCACCTCCACCTGCAGCGGCGTGTTGCCCAGGAGTCGCAGGAGCTGCGTCTCCGTGGCCACCTTGGTGGGCATCAGGTTGAGGATCGCGATGCGAAGCGGACGGATGTCCTGGTGCAGGGCGCGGAGCTCGTCCATGAGGAAGACGTTCTCCGCGTCCAGGACGCTGCGGGCGGGAAGGGAGGCGGGGACTTTGACGGGCATCGGATCAGGCCTTCGAAAGGGCTGCGGCCAGGTCCTCGATCAGGTCTTCGACATGCTCGAGGCCCACGGAGAGGCGAATCAGGTCGTCGGTGACACCCGTCGTGACGCGCTCGGCGGCGGAGAGCTGCGCGTGGGTGGTGCTGGCGGGGTGGATGATGAGGCTCTTGGCATCGCCCACGTTGGCGAGGCGCGAGAACAGGTTCACACCGTCGATGACGGCCTTGCCCGCGTCCAGGCCGCCCTTCACGCCGAAGGTCAGGATGCCGCCGAAGCCGGCGCCCTTGCGGAAGTGCCGGGCCGCCGTGGCGTGGTTCTCGCTGTCGGGCAGGCCAGGGTAGTTCACCCAGGCCACCTTGGGGTGCTGCTGCAGCCACTGGGCCAGGGCCAGGGCATTGGCCCCGTGGCGCTCCAGGCGCAGGTGCAGGGTCTCGATGCCCTGGAGGATGAGGAAGGCGTTGAAGGGGCTGAGGGCGGCGCCGGTGTCACGCAGACCCTCGATGCGGGCCTTGGTGATGAAGGCGGCGGGTCCCGCCAGGTCGGCCAGGATCGCGCCGTGGTAGGCCGCGAAGGGCTCCGTGAACTCCGGGAACTTGCCGCTCTTCCAATCAAACTTGCCGCTGTCCACGATGACGCCTGCCACCGAGGTGCCGTGGCCGCCCAGGAACTTGGTGGCGCTGTGCACCACGATGTCGGCGCCGTGGGCGATGGGGTTCAGCAGGTAGGGGCTGGGCAGGGTGTTGTCCACGATGAGCGGGATGCCGGCTGCGTGGGCGATGTCGGCGATGACCTGGAACTCGGGCACGTCCAGCTTGGGATTGCCCAGGGCCTCCAGGTAGATGGCCCGGGTGGCGGGGGTGATCGCCGCGCGGAAGGCCTCGGGGCTCTTCGAGTCCACGAAGGTGGTGGTGATGCCGGTGCGGGGGAGGGTGTGGTGCAGCAGGTTGTAGGTGCCGCCGTAGAGGTTGTTCCCGGCGACGATGTGATCGCCACCGCGCAGCAGGGTGGTGAGGGTCAGCGTGATGGCCGCTTGGCCCGAGGCCACGGCCAGGCCGGCGATGCCGCCCTCAAGCTTGGCCACGCGCTCTTCCAGCACGCCCGTGGTGGGGTTCATGATCCGGGTGTAGATGTTGCCCGGAACCTCCAGACTGAAGAGCTGGGCACCGTGCTGAGCGTTGTCGAAGACGTAGCTCGTGGTCTGGTAGATGGGCACGGCCCGGCTCTTGGTGTCTGAGTCTGGGCTGTGGCCTGCATGGAGGGCGAGGGTCTCGAAGCGGGGATTGGCGGCGCTCATGGCGGCTCCTGGGGAACTGAGAGTTGGGAAGGCCGAAGCCCTGTCCGTCCATGCAAGTCCAGGTATTAAAAAACGGAAGGGGCCCGATCGCTCGGGCCCCTTCGATGTTTGCGTCAGCTCGACACAGCTCGACATCTCTCCGCACTTTGCGGCAGGAATTGGCACCTTGCTTTCGCAGGTTGCCAAGGTTTCACAGGGCCCGTCCCTCCACCTTTCTGGATAACTCGCTATGGAACTGGCAAGGATCTCGATGAAAAGCGACCCCTCGGGGCCGTCCAGAACGATAGCGCGGCCCCGCCGGGATTGCAATGGATGTCATGGGGTGGATATCTGGACAGGGGCTCAGATTGAGAAGTACCGTGCCTGCGGATGCCACGCCACCAGGGCGCTGGTGGTGTATTCGGGGTCCATCTGGTGGCTCTCGCTGAGCTTTACACCGATCTGGCCGCCGTCCAGGAGATCCAGGATCGGTCCGTTGCCCTCGAGGTCGGGGCAGGCGGGGTAGCCATAGGAGTAGCGGGAGCCCTGGTAGCCCTGGGCGAAGAGGGCGCGGCCCGGGAGGTCCTTGGCCTGGATCCCCAGCTCCCGGCGGATGCGGGCGTGCAGCAGCTCCGCGTAGGCCTCCGTGAGCTCCGTGGCGAGGCCGTGGAAGGCGAAGTAGTCGGCGTAGCCGTCCTCCCTGTAGAGCCGGGCCGCGTGGTCGGCGGCGGTCTGGCCGAGGGTCACGAGCTGGAGGGCCAGCACATCGGTCTGGTCGGCTCGGAAGAAGTCCGGGAGGCTGAGGCGCCGGCCCGCGGTCTGCCGGGGGAAGGTGAGCCGGGCCAGGGGCCGGGTGGGTTCGGCGGGATCGAAGACCTGGAGGGCATCGCCGTCGGCGCGCACGGGGAAGTAGCCGTAGCGAGCCCGGGGTTCGAGCATGGGCGTGGCTGCCAGGCGCGCCTTCCAGCGGGCCAGCTGGGGCTCGGCCTTGTCGCGCAATACCGCGGCGAAGGCCTCGTCGTTCTGGCTGCCCTGGGCGAAGCCCCAGCGGTTGCGGATGAGGGCGAACTCGTCGAGGTGGCCGAAGAGCTCCTCGGTGGTCGCGGCGTCTTCGCGGACGCCCCAGAAGGGGGGCGTCGGCGGAGTCTCCTCGTGGCGCACCCAGCTGCTCTGGCCGGAGGCCGACAGCGGCACAGCCGCGCCACCCCGCCTCAGGATTTTGATGTCTCCAACCGCGACGGCGGCTGGAGCAGCGGCCGGAACACCGGGTTCACCCGCCACCAGCGCCTGCATGTGCCGAAGCCCCTCGAAAGCGTCCTCGGCGTAGTAGACCGGCCCAGCATAGGCCCGGCGGCAGTCGCCCTCCACGTAGTCGCGGGTGAGGGCGGCGCCGCCCAGGATGACGGGCACCTTCAGGCCCTGCTCCTCCATGAAGTGCAGGTTCTCCTTCATGATCACGGTGGACTTCACCAGCAGGCCCGAGAGGCCGATGGCGTCCGCGGGCCAGGCCTTCAGCTCCTTGAGGATCGCCTCGATGGGCTGCTTGATGCCCAGGTTTCTTACCTCGAAGCCGTTGTTGCTGAGGATGATGTCCACCAGGTTCTTGCCGATGTCATGCACGTCGCCCTTAACGGTGGCCAGGAGGATGCGGCCCTTCTGGTAGCTGCCGCCCTTGGGCAGGTGCGGTTCGATGCGCCGGATGGCGGCCTTCATGGCCTCGGCGCTCTCCAGCACGAAGGGCAGCTGCATCTCGCCGGCGCCGAAGCGCTCGCCCACCACCTTCATGGCGCCCAGCAGCACCTCATTGATGAGCATGAGGGGATCGTGGTCCTTCAGGGCCTCGTCCACGTCCGTCAGGATGGCCTGCTTCTCGCCGTCGAGAATCCCGTCGCGCAGGCGCTCGAGCACGGGCCGGTCGGCGCGATGGTCCTCCACCTGCACGGCCTTGCGGCCGCTGAAGCGGGCGAGGACGACCTTGAGGGGGTCGTAGCCTTCGCTGCGGCGGTCGAAGATCAGGTCCTCGAAGCTGCGCCGGTCCTCAGGATCGATCTTGGCGACGGGGATGACCTTCGAGGCGTTGAAGATGGCCATGTCCAGGCCGTGGCGTACGCCGTGGTAGAGCATGAGCGCGTTCAGCACGTGCCGGGCCGCGGGGTTCAGACCGAAGCTCACGTTGCTGACGCCCAGGATGGTCATGACGCCCGGCAGCTCGGCCTTGATCAGCTTCAGGGCCTCCAGGGTCTCCACGGCGGAGCCGCGGAACTCCTCATCGCCGCTGCCCAGGGTGAAGGTGAGGGGATCGATGATGAGGTCCCCGGGATCCATGCCGTACTCGTCCACGGCCAGGGCGTAGAGGCGGCGGGCCACTTCCAGCTTCTGGGCGCGGCTCTTGGCCATGCCCCGCTCGTCGATGGTGAGGGCCACCACTGCGGCGCCGTAGGTGCGGCAGAGCTCCAGGATCCGGCGGGGCCGGGCGTCGCCGTCCTCGAAGTTGATGGAGTTCACCACGCACTTGCCGGGCGCGCGCTGCAGGGCCCGCTCGATGACGGG
>CAIRAS010000384.1 GCA_903876615.1 uncultured Holophagaceae bacterium | reverse complement strand
GGGTGTAGAGCTTTGTCCCGAGGGCACTGCTGCCCAGGGGGCCGTAGCCGGCGCCCATCATGGTGGTGTCCACGGGGATGAACAGATCGCCGGCGGCGCCAGTGGGCAGCGTGTTCCGAAGCTTCACCCGCACGGGGCGATCCCGGTGGGCGATGATGACGGGGCCGAGGTAGTTGGAGGCACCAGCCGAGACCGTGTTGACCCCCGCCGCGCCACGCTGCACATAGCCGCGCAGCTTCGTGGGATTCAACTCGGTGTGAAACTGCTGGCTGTACTCAACGACATCAATTTCGTAGTAGTCGGAGCCGGGATAGGCCACCTGGTCGGGCACGCCCACGGGGATGTAGTTCCCCAGGTTGTTCGCGTTGGCCGCGCCCAGACCGGGCAGTGTGTCCACAAACTTGTGGATCTTCTTGGTGTAGTGCCAGTTGCTGGCGGTCCCGTTCAGGTAGTCGGGCTGCGCCAGCTGGAAGCCGGGGCCGGGCACGGCCACGGAACCGACCGGGGCGCCGACCTTGGCGGCCAGGGCCGTGTTCTTGACGGCGGGGTTCACACCCAGCAGCTTGGGGTCGATCTTGCCCCCCTTGGCTGCCAAGGCCGCCTTTGTCCGCGCTGCCGCTGCCGCCCGGGCATTGTTCAGCACTGCCCGGCGGGTGGCCCGCTCGACGATGGCAGCCTGGTCACCGCCGGGGGCGGGAGCCGCGGTGCGGTTCGCCACCTCCTGCGCCTGCGTCGGCAGGCCGAGGCCCGCGAACAGCGTGACGGCCAAACTAAACAATTTCCTTAACTTGCTTTGCATGGTGCACCTCTTCCTGAAAAATGGGGAACTCAGGGCTAGACAAGACCTACTGACGGGATGAATAGGAAGCCAACAGATCAGAGGGACCGCAGGCCAAATAAGTAGAAATCCGTATGAACAACAATCCTCGTTGGAATGCCGAAGCCCGGGTATGGGTAGTTCTACCCATTGGCTAGGTAGGAACTACGTAATTTAGTGTAGGCGTACGCCCCGAGGCCCGGAATGGGGGTTCCGGGCCTCGGAGCGTGCGCGCCTGCCAGGGCGCTGCGTCAGTAGTAGAGCTCGGCGCTGGAGAGGTAGCCGGCGCCCGCGCCTCCCACCAGGAGGACCTTGCCCGTCGCCAGGACCGTGGCGGTGTGGGCTTCCCGGCCCGTGGTCAGGCTGCCGGTGGCGGTGAAGAGTCCCGTGGCGGGATCGAACAGCTCGGCCTCCGAGAGCAGCACCGCGGGCGTGCCGGTGCCAAGGCCACCGGCGATGAGGACCCTGCCTGAGGGCAGGAGGGCGGCGACGTGCCAGCTGGCCCGGGCGATGAGCAGGCTCCCGGTGGTGGCGAAGGTGCCCGCGGTCGGGTCGTAGAGCTCGGCGAGGCCCGTGGCTGCCCCGCCCACGACGAGCACCTTGCCGTTGGCGAGGGTGGTGGCCGTCTGGTAGGCCCGGGCGACGTTCAGGCCGCCCGTCGCCGCGAAGGTGCCGGCGGTCGGGTCGTAGAGCTCGGCCGTGGCCAGGGCGCTGGCGCGATAACCCCCGGCCAGGAGGACCTTGCCGCTGGCGAGGAGGCTGGCGGTGTGGGTGGCCCGGGGGCTGATGGGCGCTCCGGTGGTGGCGGTGAAGACGCCCGTGGCGGGATCCCAGAGCTCGGCCGTGGCGGGATAGGCCGTGAGATCCCGGCCTCCGACCACCAGCACCTTGCCGTTGCCGAGCAGGGTGGCGGTATGGTCCGAGCGGGCCGCCAGCAGGCTGCCCGTGGCCGTGAAGAGGCCCGTGGCGGGGTCGTAGAGCTCGGCGCTGGCCAAGGTCGTGGCAAAGCTGACGCCGCCGATGAGGAGCACCCTGCCGTCGGCCAGGAGGGTCGCGGTGTGGTTGTAGCGGGGAACGCTGAGACTCCCTCTGGCACTGAAGGTGCCCGCGGCGGTGTCATAGAGCTCGGTGGACTGGAGGGAGCTGGAGGCGTTCTTGCCCCCGGTGATGAGGGCATCCCCGGTGCCGAGCAGGGTCGCGGTGTGGAAGGCCCTGGCGGCCACAAGGCTCCCGGTGGCGATGGCGGTGCCGGGACCGGAGGCGATGACGGCCACCGTGAGAACGGCGGCATTGCTGGTGACTGTGCCGCCGAAGGCATCCGAGACCTGCACGTTGAAAGAGCTGCCATCGTCGGCGAGGACGGCAGCGGGGGTCGTGTAGGAGGAGGAGGTCGCGCCGGCGATGGCCACACCACCCTTCAGCCACTGGTAGCTGAGGGTTCCCGTGCCTGCGGCCGTGACGCTGAAGAGGGCCGTCTGGCCCACCAGGATGGACTGGCTGGCCGGCTGGGTGGTGATGGTGAGGGCGGGGCCATTCACGGTGATGCTGAGGCTGGCCGAGGTGCTGCCGCCGCTGTTGGTGGCGGTCACGGTGTAGCTGGCCGTGGCGGTCACGGCGGTGGGCGTCCCGGAGATCACGCCGGTCGCGGTGTCCAGGCTCAGGCCCAGTGGCAGGGTCGGGCTCACGCTGTAGGACAGCACGGCCCCGCCCGCACTGGTCGGGCTGTTGGCGGGGATGGCGGTGCCCTGCGTGTAGACCGCCGGATTGACGCTGTAGGTCAGATCCGAGGGCGCCAGGTCCGTGATCGTGATGGACAGGCTGGCGGTGGTGCTGCCCGTGACATTGGTGGCCGTCACGGTGTAGCTGGCGGTGGCCGTGATCACGGTTGGAGTGCCGGAGATGATCCCGGTCTTGGTGTCCAGGCTCAGGCCCGTGGGCAGCGAGGGACTGACCGCATAGGAATCAATGGCCCCACCGGAGGCAGTCGGCTTGTTCGGGGTGATGGTGACGCCGACCACGTGGCTGGCGGGGTTGGTGGCGTAGACCAGCGAGGTGGGAGCCTCGACCAGATCCTTGCAGCCCAGGCCCAGCAGGGCCAGGCCGAGGACCACCACGCCAAGCAGCAACCGTGACCAGCCCTGGTTCATCGCGCGCATGAGCACCTCATCCTGTTCACGATTCTAATGGATCACCCACTCGCTCTTGCGGATGAGCGAAGGGGAGGGCCCGGGGCCCACCTGCATGATGAAGCAACCCTTGGAGGCATAGCGCTGGCCGGGGCCAAAGCTCAGCCGCAGGTAGTCCGGCAGGATCTGGTCCCGCTGCATGCCGATGCGGTCGAGGAGGTTGTCCCGGTAGAAGTGCCGGTCCATGTCCATGAGCGCCTGCCGGAGGATCTGGACCAGGGCATAGGTGCGGGTCGAGATCCGGGTCTCCGGGTGGCGCTGCGTCAGTCCGCCCAGGAGGGTGTCGGCATAGAGGGAGTGCTTGGGTTCCAGGTTGGGCTCCCGGTAGGGATAGGTGATCCAGACCTGGGTGCGGACCGGCTCAGGCAGGCTGGTCAGCTGGCTGCCCAGCAGGCGGGCCGACAGGAAGGCACCCGTGGCGCCCTTGGTCAGCGCCGCCAGGGCCGGGAAGGCGCTGGCACCGGTCCAGAGGAGCACCGTGCTGGGCTGCTCTCGGGCCAGCAGGTCTTCCAGTGCCTGGGGACTGAGGGGCTTGCCCTCGGGCAGCGAGATCTCCGGAACGGCGGTCCCGCCCAGCTCGGCCCAGGTGTCGCGGAAGCCCTGGGCCAGGGCCTTCCCCTCCGGGCTGTTCTCAATGATCTGAAGGACCTTCCGGGCCGGCTTCGGGTCATCCAGCCCATGCAGGTAGCGGGCAGCGGCCTGCCCCTCCTGGTAGTAGCCTTTTGAGAAGTACTGGGTATACCAGTCCGTGTCCGAGACCGCGGGCAGGTCTGTGATGGGGAAGAGGCAGGGCAGCTGGGCCCGCTCGCAGAAGGCGTGGATGGGCTTCCATTCACCCGGAGCGAGCCCTCCCAGCAGGGCGAAGGCCGGCTCCTTGGCCAGGAAGGCGTCGAGCTGCGCTTCCCAGGTCTCCGGCGGGCCGGTCAGGCGCCACACGGACAGGGCGAGCTTGCGGTAGGCGCCGCTCATCTCGTTGCCGCCGACGCCCAGGTACATCCGGTTGCCGAAGCCCGCCGAGAACTGGTTGTGGCGGGCAATGTAGTTGTTCAGGGGCACCAGCATGGCCTGCTGGTCGTCCTCGCTCACCCCGGGCGCGATGACCGTGGCAAAGCGGAGGGTATCGCCCACGACGCCCGGCGAGTGGCGCGCCGAGAGGTGGCGCAGGTAGTGGGGGAGGATGGCCATGTCCGGGTCGCTGAGGTGGTAGCGGGGCATGACGGAGTGCATGTCGTAGCCGCTGGGATCCCGGCCCGTGCGCAGGAGGTGCGCCAGGGTCTCGTCGGTGTAGGCCGGGCGGGCGGCGGGGTTCTGGAGCTTGAGCTCGCGGCGCTCCTCGAGGCTCAGGTTCGGGAACTTCCAGTAACGGGGGATGGCCAGCCGGGCCCCGTTGGTGGGCAAGGTGACGATACCCCCCTCCCAGGAGCCGAGTCCGGCGCGCAGGTGACAGCTGCTGCAGGAGAAGGCGGTGCCTTCCACGGGGACATCGCCATTCACCACCGAGGGCATGGGCTCCCCCGAGGGCAGGACACCCCGGCGATACATGCGCTCGCCCAGGGCAAGGGCCTTGTCGGCGGGCAGGCCTGCGACGGTCCCGGCCGCCTTTGCCTTGTCCGGGGGAGCCGCCCCGGCGGGCGTGGCGAGTAGCAGGAATCCTAGAACACCACCCAGGATGCGTGCGCGCAAGGAACCCGTTATCCAGCGGTTCATAGGACTCCCGCCTTCCGGCACTCAGCTACAAACTCGGAGGAGCTCATCATGCCGAAGATGCGGATCCACTTCCCGGTCTTGGGGTCCCGGATCAGCGTCAGGGGGTAGTGCGACATCTTGTTCGGGATGTAGGCGTTGAAGGCATTCATGACCTTGTCGATGTCCTCC
>CAIRAS010000383.1 GCA_903876615.1 uncultured Holophagaceae bacterium | reverse complement strand
GGCAAAGTCCACGGTCAGCCAGCGGCGGGGCTGGGGCACCAGGTGGCGGGTCGTGCCCCGGGTCACCGTGTCGAAGATCAGGTAGCTCTTGCAGTCCTCCGACTCCCCGTGGTTCTCGACCAAGGGGCTGCCGATGATGTGGCCGGTGATGCTCTCGGTCAGCTGCAGGGTCTGCCCGTGGTGGATGTGGCCGGCCAGCACCACGTCCAGGCCCTGGCACCCGGCGAACTGCTCGGCGGCCAGGTAGTCGGCTTGGATGGTGATGCCCTTGGCGGCCATCTTGCAGCCCTTGAGGCCGTAGTGGGCCAGGGCGAACACGGGGCCCTTGCCTTTGCGCGTGGTGCAGGCGGCGCGGATCAACGCCTCCAGCTCTTCCACGGTGGCCCGGTGGATGTAAGGCACCATCAAGGCCTGCAGCTCCTCGTCGAAGCTGACCTCGCTGTACAGCTTGAAGCCGTCGCGGCGCATGATGCTCAGCGGGCCCACGCTGGAGCCCGACAGCTTGGCGATGGCGCGGTCATGGTTGCCGTCCACGCCCCACACCCGGCCGCCATCCTTCATCCAGGCGTTCAGCAGATAGGCGCAGGCTTCCAGCTCCACGCTCTTGGGGTTGCGGCCGTCCACCCAGTCGCCGCCATGCAGCAGGCCCGTGCAACCCGCCGCCTTGCCGGCCGCCAGGACGCCCAGCAGGGCCTCCACGTTCTCCTCGAACCGCGTGGAGCGGTTGGTGTCCGGGTCCACCAGGTCGTTGCTGGGGGTGGACTTAAGGTGGGTGTCGCTGATGATGAGCAGCTTCATGGTTTGACCCCTTCCTCTTCCTCGTCCGCGCCCTCTTCCAGCTCGTCCACCTTCACCGCCTGCGTCGGCAACGCCGCCAGCGCCTGGCCGAAGAACGGCGCCAGCATGTTGCGGTCCTCCGCCATGAGCTGGGCCCAGTCGATGGCCAGGGTGGGGATGTACTTGGTGATCTTGCTTTGCTGGCCGTCGCCTTTCAGGTCCACCATGAAGTCGGTCTTCTCGCGGGTGAACTTCATCCGCAGGCCGAACATGCCCTGCTTGCGCTCCCGGGTCAGGAACTGCAGGGAGTGGAGGGCAGTGTAGATGTTGTCAATGCCCACCTTGGACCCTAGGCGCATGAAGAAGGTGCCGATCTCGGGGGCCACGGCGGGGATCATGAAGCTGAACTCCCCCTTCTCGGTGCACTGCTTCTTCTGCCGGTACTCACAGTTGAGGCCCGGGCAGGGCATGGGCGTCCACTCGTGCTTGTCACCGGCGCCCTTCATGTACCGGAAGGCGGTCACGCCGTCCTTGGTCCAGCACTTCTTGGCCCCGTTGGCGCCCCACAGCTTAGCGTTGGTATCGAAGTTCTCCTCCAGCGTCGGAAAGGCCAGGAGGATGTCCAAGCTCTTGGGCTCCGCGCCCAGCTTCGCCTTGTACTGGTCGGGGATCACGAAGTAGTCCACATCTTTCGGGTACTCCGCGCCCGAGGCGGCCTTGGCCTTGATGCCCAGCTTGATCTTGCCCAGGCGGCGCCAGGGCGACTTAAGGGCGGCGCGTTCTTTGACGGTCTCCAGCATGGCTTAGCTCTCCTTGGGGGTGTCCAGGCCCGCGCTGGCCTGGAGCTTGGCGATGGAGCGACGCAGGTACTCGCGCAGGCGCAGGACCGCCTCGGCGTCACCCTCGTTCTCAGCTTGGGTGAGCTGGCGCACCGCGTCCCCGATGAAGGCGGTGTCCACCTTGCGCTGGGCTTGCTGGTCGGTCAGGGTCGCGGGCATGGCGTCAGGCCTCCTTGGCGAGGG
>CAIRAS010000382.1 GCA_903876615.1 uncultured Holophagaceae bacterium | reverse complement strand
GGTGGGACCCCAGGGCCCCATCGGCGCAACCGGTGCCACGGGCGCCAAGGGCGACACGGGCGCGGCGGGGCAGACGGTGATCGCAGGCAAGGCCGTGCTGTATGGCACGGTCAACCCGGCGGCGGGTGTGGGCGTGGACGGAGACTTCTACATCAACACGGCGACCAACGTGCTCTATGGCCCCAAGGCCGCCAGCGTGTGGCCGGTGGCGGGCGTGAACCTGGTGGGCCCCCAGGGTCCGGCGGGTCTGCAGGGACTGACGGGCCTCCAGGGCCTGCAGGGAGCGCAGGGTGTGGCGGGCATCCAGGGCGCCATCGGGGCCACGGGCCCCGCGGGTTCCACGGGAGCGACGGGCGCAGCGGGAGCGACGGGCGCAGCGGGCGGGACGGGCGCCACGGGCACGGCCGGCGTGCAGGGCGCCCAGGGCGTGCAGGGCCTCCAGGGCGTGCAGGGCAGTAATGGCCAGACCTTGGTGGCTGGGAGCGCGGCATTGTCGGGGTCAGTGGATCCCGCGGCCGGCACCGGCGTGAACGGCGACTTCTACGTGAACACCACGACCAACAAGCTGTTCGGGCCCAAGGTGGGCGGTGCCTGGCCCTCCGGCTCCGTGAGCATCGTCGGCCCCCAGGGCGCGCAGGGCATCCAGGGTGTCCAGGGTCCCCAGGGCGCAGCGGGTGTCAACGGCATCAACGGCGCCACCGGGCCGCAGGGCCCGCAGGGCCTCCAGGGCGTGACGGGCGCGCAGGGAACCTCCGGCACCGCCGGCCAGATCCTGATCGCGGGCAACGCGGCGCTGTCGGGCACGGTGGATCCCGCGGCCAGCGTGGGCGTGAACGGCGACTTCTACGTGAACATCACCACGAACATGGTCTTTGGCCCCAAGACCGCCGGCGCGTGGCCCGCAGGGTCCGTCAGCATGGTCGGTCCCCAGGGCCACCAGGGCCTGCAGGGCGCCGTGGGCTCCCAGGGCGCCATCGGCGCCACCGGCCCCCAGGGCCTGGTGGGTGCCACAGGGCCCGTCGGGCCCGTCGGGCCCACGGGCTCGAAGGGCGACACGGGCGCCACCGGCGCCACCGGGGTCACTCCGTTCAGCCTGAACGGCAGCGATGTGGCCTACACCACGGGCTCCATGGGGATCGGCCTCGCCTCGCCCGATGCCAGCGCCCTGCTGGACCTCAGCAGCACCAGCAAGGGCTTCCTGGCCCCCCGCATGACCTCCGCGCTGCGGGGCAATATCGCCAACCCCGCCCAGGGTCTGGCGGTCTATGACACGGACATCAAAGAGCTCATGTTCTACACCGGCACCGGCTGGGCCAAACCCGGCAGCAGCTCCACCAGCGGTGTCTCCCTCGTGAGCGGCACCTCGCCAGTCGTGGTCACCAGCGGCGACACCACGCCCACCATCAGCCTGCCCGCAGCGACTTCGCTCGTGAACGGCTACCTCAAGGCCGATGACTGGAGCATTTTCAACGCCAAGGGCTCGGTGAGCAGCATCACCACCACCGGACCCCTGACCGGAGGACCCATCACCAGCAGCGGG
>CAIRAS010000381.1 GCA_903876615.1 uncultured Holophagaceae bacterium | reverse complement strand
TGCCCGGCAACGGCACCGTGGTGGCCACGCACGCCGACCGCAAGCGGCTCTTCCTGGAGGCGGGCCGCGGCATCGTGGACCTGTGCCGCCGCTGGTACGAGCAGAACGACGGCTCGGTGCTGCCCCGGGGCATCGCCACCCTCGCCGCCTTCGAGAACGCCATGGCCCTGGACGTGGCCATGGGCGGCTCCACCAACACCGTGCTGCACCTGCTGGCCGCAGCCCAGGAGGCGGGCGTCGACTTCAAGATGGCCGACCTGGACCGCATCTCGCGGAAGGTTCCCTGCCTCTGCAAGGTGGCTCCGGCCACTCAGGACTACCACGTGGAGGACGTGCACCACGCGGGCGGGATCTTCGGCATCCTGGGCGAGCTGGACCGGGCGGGGCTGCTGCACCGCGAGGCCTCGACGGTGCACGCGCCGACCCTCGGCGCGGCCATCGACCGCTGGGATGTCCTGCGCACCAAGGCCCCGGAGGTCCATGACTTCTTCCGCGCCGCCCCGGGCGGGGTGCCCACCCAGGAGGCCTTCTCCCAGGACCGGCGCTACCCGGATCTGGACCTGGACCGCGCCAAGGGCTGCATCCGCGACTCCGCCAACGCCTACACCCGCGAGGGCGGTCTGGCGGTGCTCTACGGCAACATCGCCGCCGACGGCTGCATCGTGAAGACCGCCGGTGTGGAGGCCAGTGTCTGGCAGTTCTCGGGCCGGGCCCGCGTCTTCGAGAGCCAGGATGCGGCCGTGATGGGGATCCTCGGCGACACCATCGTGGCGGGGGACGTGCTGGTCATCCGCTATGAAGGCCCCAAGGGCGGGCCGGGCATGCAGGAGATGCTCTATCCCACCTCGTATCTGAAGTCCAAGGGGCTTGGCAAGGCCTGCGCCCTGCTGACGGACGGCCGCTTCTCCGGGGGCACCTCGGGCCTGTCCATCGGCCATGCCTCGCCGGAGGCCGCCGATGGTGGCGCCATCGGCCTGGTGGTGGAGGGCGACACCATTGAGATCGACATCCCCGCCCGCAGCATCCGCCTGGCCGTGAGTGACGACGAGCTGGCCCGCCGCCGCGCCGCCATGGAAGCCAAGGGCGCCGCCGCCTGGCAGCCCGCCAAGCCCCGCGCCCGCAAGGTGTCCGCGGCCCTCCAGGCCTACGCCCTCATGGCCACCAGCGCCGACCGCGGCGCCGTCCGCGACGTCAACCAGATCCGGCGAAGGTAGCGGCTGAAAACAAACAACTCTCGCAGAGAAAAGAGGAGGGAACAGAGGTTCGCAGAGAAGGGTTTTCCTCCGCGATCCTCAGCCTTCTCGTCTTTTCTCTGCGAGTGTGGCTTCTTTCTTCGCTCTTCAGCCCTTGAGCGCGGCGATGAGGGTGTCGGCTAGGGGGCGGATGCGGGCGGGTTCGCTGAGGTAGGCGCCTCTCGCGGCGACGAGGCGGGCGCTGGAGCGGCCCAGGATGGCGGTCTCCACGAGGCCGTGGGCCTTGAGGGTGCCGCCGGTCTGCACCAGGTCCACGATGGCGTCCGCCAGGCCCAGCAGGGGCGCCAGCTCGGCGCTGCTGCTGAGGGGCACCAGCTCGGCGGTGAGGCCCTCGCGGCTGAGCCAGGCTTCGGTGGCCCGGGGGAACTTGGTGGCCAGGCGCAGGTGCGGCTTGGCGCGCAGCTCGTCGAGGGAGACCCCGGCCAGGGCGCAGAGCGAGAGGCGGCAGGCCCCGAAGCCCAGGTCCGCCAGCTCCAGCAGGTCCATGTCCATCTCATCCAAGGTGTCCGAGCCCACGATGCCCAGGGAGGCCACGCCGGCGGCCACGTAGCGGGGCAGGTCCGCGCCCTTGAGCAGCAGGGCCGATACGCCGGGCGTGGCCGTGGGGATGCGCAGCACCCGCGACTTCAGGGCCTGGGCGTCCAGGGCCAGGGGCGTGCCGGCGAGCAGGGGGACGAGCTCGTCGCCGAGGCGGCCCTTGGGGAAGGCGATGAGGATGGCCGGTGCGTTCATCAGGGCTGCTCGAAGAGGTCGGGTCGGGTCTCGGCCAGGTCCAGGAGGCGGGACAGGCGCACGCAGAAGCCCGCGGCCTTCCAGGGGCGGCCGAGGCCGGGGAAGAGGCGGTCGTAGCGGCCGCCGGCCGCCAGCTCCTGCTGGGCCCCCGGCGCCCAGAGGCGCAGGGTGGGACCGGTGTAGAAGTCCAGACCAGCCACGTCGGCTAGGTCCACGCGGAGCTCCAGGTTGGGCGGGAGGATGGGCAGCAGGGCCTGGAGGGCGCGGTCCATGTGGTCCACTTCCTCCTGCAGCAGCTCGGCGTAGGGGCTGGCGCGGAGGGCGCCGAGGCTGGCGGGGCCATCCAGCTCGAAGAGCAGGGCCTGGGCGTGGGCCGAGAGCCGCGCGGCGGAGGGGTGGCCTTCCAGG
Source organism: uncultured Holophagaceae bacterium (assembly GCA_903876615.1). The sequence continues at coordinate 3,904 of CAIRAS010000381.1, read as the reverse complement.
GCCTGGGCCACGCGGTGCGGGGCTCGGCGGGAGAGGGCCGCCACCACCTCGGCAGCCAGCTCGGGCGAGAGTCCCTCGGCTTCCAGGGGGCGCCGCACGAGGGCCGCGTTGCCCATGTGCAGGATGGCGCTCTTCAGGCCCAGGACGCCGGGGATGGCCATGAGCAGGCGGGCCAGCTCCACATCGGCCTCGGTGGAGGACTGGCCTTCGGGGGTGATGCGCTCGCAGCCCACCTCGAAGCGCTCCACGGCTTCCCAGGGCTGCACGGGCCGGCGGAAGACGGCGCCCGCGTAGGAGACGCGGTCCGGCGGCTCCGGGAAGCTCCGGGCCAGCAGGCCCGCCAGGGCCATGGTGAAGTCCCAGCGCAGGGCCACCAGCTCGTCGCCGTCGAAGAAGCGCAGGGCGCCGTCGGGCACCGTGTCCCGCAGCACCAGCGAGGGGTGCAGCTCGCGGTAGCCGTGGGCGGCGAGCAGGCCCATGAGGGCGTCCTCCCAGCGGCGCAGGCGCTCGGCGGGACCGAAGAGCAGATCGGGGAAGTGCGGCGTGCGGACGGGCATCAGGCGGGCCCTCCGGTGCGGTCGGCGTGGCGCTGCTGGAGCACCGCCACCACGTCCAGCAGGCTCGCGCCCTTGGCCAGCAGCAGCATGTCCAGGTGGAAGATCAGGTCCGCGGCCTCGCCCAGGAAGTCCTCCCGGTCGTCGTTCTTGGCGGCGATGACCACCTCGCCAGCCTCCTCGACCACCTTCTTGGCGATGCGGTCGAGGCCCTGGGCGAAGAGCTTCTGCGTGTAGCTGCCCTTCAGGTCCGCCGCGTCCTTGCGGGAGTTCAGCAGTGCCTCCAGGCGGCCCAGCCAGGGCAGGGTGGCGGGCCAGGCCTCGCCGTCGAAGCAGCTGCCGGTGCCGCGGTGGCAGGTGGGGCCCTCGGGCTCGGCCAGGATCAGCAGGACGTCCGCGTCGCAGTCGGGACGGACCTGGAGGAGCTTGAGGCGGTTGCCGCTGCTCTCGCCCTTCACCCACAGGGCCTGCCGGGAGCGGCTCCAGAAGGTGACGAAGCCCGTGTCCAGGGTGAGCTGCAGGGCCTCGCGGTTGAGCCAGGCCACCATGCGCACCTCGCCGCTGGGGCTCTGCACGATGCCGGGAATGAGGCCGTCGGGGCCGAAGGTAAGGCTGTTGAGGTCCATGTCAGATCCGTATGGAGAGGTCGTGCTCGGCCAGGTAGGCCTTCAGGCGGGGAATGGGCAGGAGGTTCTCGTGGAAGAGGGTGGCGGCCAGGACCGCGTCGGCGCCATGCTCCAGGGCCTCGAGGAAGTGGACCTCGCGGCCCGCCCCACCGGAGGCGATGAGGGGTATGGGCAGCTCCGAGGCCCAGTCCAGCAGGGGGAGGTCGAAGCCGTCACCCGTGCCGTCGCGGTCCATGGAGGTGAGCAGGATCTCGCCGGCGCCCAGCTCGTTGAGCTCCCAGAGCCAGTCCTGGGCGGAGCGGGCTGTGGGCTCGGTGCCGCCCTTGAGATACACGCGCCAGCCCAGCTTGGGGTCGCGCTTCACGTCCACCGCGGCCACCACGCACTGGCGGCCGAAGGCGTCGGCCAGCTCGGTGACCAGGGCCGGGCGCAGGGAGGCGGCGCTGTTCACAGCCACCTTGTCGGCCCCGGCGCGCAGCAGGCTGCGGGCATCTTCCACCTTCGAGACGCCACCGCCCACGGTGAAGGGGATGCTCAGCTCGTGGGCCACCTCGCGCACCCAGGACTCGCGGGTGCCGCGCTGCTCCAGGGAGGCGGAGATGTCGAGGAAGACCAGCTCGTCAGCGCTCTCGGCGTCATAGCGTCGGGCCAGCTCGACGGGGTGCCCGATGTCGCGGAGCCCCTTGAACTGGACGCCCTTCACGACGCGGCCCTGCTTGATATCCAGGCAGGGAATGACGCGCTTGGCGGGCATCAGGCCTCCCCTTCCAGGGCCGCGCGGGTGCGCGGGTCCTCGAGCGACACGAAGCCTTCCAGGAGGGCCTTGCCGCTGATGGTGCCCACCACGCCGGGAATGCCCTTCAGTGGCTCCAGGTCCGAGAGCTCCTTGAGGCCGCCGGAGGCCTGCACCTGGAAGCCCTCCTTGGCCACGAAGGCCGCGGCTTCCAGGCCGGGGCCTTCCAGGGTGCCGTCCCGGCTCACGTCGGTGACCAGGGCGCGCCGGAAGCCGAGGCTGAGCAGGGCCTTGAAGGCATCCACCGAGGCGATGGCGCTGGGTGACTGCCAGCCCCGGGTGACGATGCGCTCGCCCTTGAGGTCCAGGGCGGCGATGACGTGGTTTTTGGAGAGCCCGGCCAGGGCCGTGGGGTTCTCCACGGCCAGAGTGCCCACCACCGCGTCGAAGCCCAGGGCCAGGATCGACTCCACGGTGCGGCGGTCGCGCAGGCCGCCGCCCAGCTGGAAGCGGACCTCCGGGAACCGTGCGGGGAAGGCCATGAACGCGCCCTGCCGAGGCTTGCCGAAGGCGCCGTCGAGGTCCACCAGGTGGATGCGGCGGGCTCCGGCTTCCATGAGGCGCTCGATCCAGGCCTCGGGTTCGAGATCGTAGAAGGTGGCTTGGCGGGGATCGCCGTGGCGCAGCCGCACCAGGCGGCCCTGCATCAGGTCGAGGCTGGGGATCAGTTGCATGGTTCCTCCGGCACGGGCGCGCGGGCGCCCATCCAGGTGAGGGTGGACTGAAGCAGCAGCAGGCCGGGGCGGCCTGACTTCTCCGGGTGGGGCTGGAAGCCCATGACCATGCCCCGGGCCTCGATGGCGGCGAAGGGGCGGCCGTGGTCGGCCAGGTAGACCGACTCCGTCGAGGGCTCCAGAGCATAGCTGTGGACGAAATAGAGCCAGGAGCCCTTGGGATCAGGCAGGGCGGGATGGGCCATGCGCTGGCGCACCTGGCTCCAGCCCATGTGCGGCACCTTCACGCCGGGGCCGAGGCGCCGGACGATGCCGGGAATGAGACCCAGGCCCTCGGCCCGGGGGGCCTCCTCGCTGCCCTCGGCCAGCAGCTGCAGGCCCAGGCAGATGCCCAGCAGGGGACGGCCCTCGGCGACCAGGTTCGGCAGCGCGCGCCACCAGCCCCGCTCGGCCAGGGAGCGCTGCGCCGCATCGAAGTGGCCCACGCCGGGCAGGATGATGGGGCCCGCGGGCGCGGCCTGATCGGGCGTGGCGGCCCGCCGGTGGACGAGGCCCAGGCGGTCCAGGGCCCCCTCCAGCGAAGCCAGGTTGCCGGCGTCGTAGTCGATCAGGGTGATGGTCGGCGCGGCACTCATTCCGAGAGGGTCCCCTTGGTGGACGGCACGCCGCCGCCGGTGATGCGGGTGGCCTCGCGCAGGGCCCGGGCCAGGGCCTTGAACAGCGCCTCGACCTTGTGGTGGGTGTTCACGCCGCGCAGCAGATCCGCCTGGATGCAGAGCCCGCCGCGCATGGCCAGGGCCACGAAGAACTCCCGGACCATCTCCACCTGGAAACCATCGCCCAGGATGATGGGGGGCAGGTCCGCGTGGAACTCGCACCAGGGACGGCCGGAGAGGTCGATGACCACCCGGGCCAGGGCCTCGTCCAGGGGCACGTAGGCGTGGGCGAAGCGGGCCAGACCCGCGTGGTCGCCCAGGGCCTCCTTGAGCGCGTCGCCCAGGCAGAGGCCCACGTCCTCCACCAGGTGGTGGCTGTCCACGGGCAGGTCCCCGGAGGCCTCGACCTGGAGGCCGAAGCCGCCGTGCTTGGCGATCTGCATCAGCATGTGGTCGAAGTAGCCCAGGCCCGTGCGGATGCGGACCTCGCCGCCATCCAGGTCCAGGCTCAGCTGGATGCTGGTCTCGCCGGTGACGCGATAGAGGGAGGTGGACCTCATGGCAGCTCCTGGAGCAGGTGAAGCAGGGTTTCGCATTGCAC
>CAIRAS010000380.1 GCA_903876615.1 uncultured Holophagaceae bacterium | reverse complement strand
CCGCGCCGCGATGAGCACGTCCCAGAAACGATCCGAGATCCCCTGGGGCCAGCAGTAGGACATCAGGTCCCGGCCGGCCTTGAGGCCGAGGTAGCTCGCTTTCAGGTCCCCGGCGATGGAACAGAAGTGGGCATGGGTGGATCCGTCCGGGTAGAGCCTGGTATCGATTCCCGTCGCTCCCCCGCAGTCCGCGTGATTGAACCCGAGGCTATGGCCCAGCTCATGGGGGAGTGTGCCCAGGTCATCGAGGCCCATGGACTCCCGATTGTTGGTGTCTCCGGGGTCGCCGACAATCGCCGTGCCGGAGTAGCCCCCGGGGGTCACCGCCAGGGCTCCGTAGTAGTAGGCGGTCGGATCTTCCGCCAGGCGCTTGGCCTTGAGCCCGATGAAGAGATTGCCGTACCAGGAGCTGTTGTAGATGTCCTGAGTGGGCGAGGGCCAGACCGGGGTTTTCTCCACGGTCAGGTCGGCCGCCGGGAGATACCTGGCGATCCAGCCGGTATCCAGTGTGAGGTCGATGTTCGGGGTTCCTGCATTGGTCTGGACTGGGACCAGCTTGACCCGGAGGGGCTTGATCCTTCGGCTGTCCCAGATGGGTGCGTAGCCCTTCAGGCCCGAGAGGATGGAGGCCCCCGTCGGCCAGAGGTTGTTGTCGTGTTGATCTTCTTCGGCCTCGTTCAGCCGATTGAGCTCGACGGTGTAGCGGTTGCCCGCCTTCATGTAGGTTCCAGGAATCCGGGTCAGCGCCACCCGCGCTGAGTCCTCGGTGGAGCCATCCTGTCCCGCGTTGGCCGCCTGCTCCTCGGTGGAGGTGTAGAGCAGCTGATCGCTGGAGCTGAAGACCCGGACGGTGGCCTTGATGGCATTGGGCGTGGTGTGGTTCGACAGGGGCCAGATGGCGAAGACCGCCGCGCGATCCTCGATGAGGGGGATCGAGTTGTCTTCCCGCTGGGGCCCCTGGCTGACGATCACCTTGGCCACGGAGTAGTCAGGATTGGCAGTGGTGACGCTCAGGGTGGCCTCGGCTGTCATCACCGACACCAGGCTGCCGTTCACCACGGCCTGGATGTCACACCAGAACCGGGCCTTATCGTCCTCCGCATTGGCATTGCAATAAAACCAAGGGGCGGCGATACCCCAGGACATCTGGTAACTGCCCACGGGAACACCGTTCTTGTACCACTGAAACCCAACCAGCTGGGTGGCGGGCTCACTGGCCAGGGCGGCCCTGAAGTACACCGTCGAGTTCACCTTGGCGATCTGGTTGGACGGCTGCTCCACCACGACGGGGGCGGTGGTGGGCATGGTGACGGTGAGAGTCGATGTGAACTTCCGGGTGGGGTCCGCCACGCTGGTCGCCACGAGGTGATAGATGCCCGTGGGATAGACACCGTTTGCGGACGGGGTCCGGTAGATCACCCAGTTCTGACCCGTGGCCTCAGGGTCGGGAAGGGTCAGGCTGCCGCCACCGGGTTCGGCCAGGCTCCAGGTCACCCGGGTGTTCTCCACCCCGGTGACGTAGGGGGTGAAATAGGAGGCCTGCCCGGCCTGCAGGGTGAGGTGGTAAGGGTTGATGGTCACCGTGGCGACGCCACTCGGGACCACGGTCTGGGTCGCCGAGCTGCTGGTGGTGGACCCGTAGGTGTTGGTGGCGACCACGTAGTAGACCAAGCCCGTGTCGGCCATCGTCAGAGGTCTCGTATCGAAATAGGTTCCAGGACCATACGCTCTGCGCATTCCCCCCACATACCAGGCGTAGGTCACGGGGGTCGTCGAGAGGGTCTCCACGGTGTAGAGCAGCCAGTTGCCCACGCTGGCGGTCTGGCTTTGGGGGTGGAGGGTGAACACTGGGGCCTGCCCCGGGGGCTCGGTGACCGTCAGCCTGGCGGCAGCACTGGTCACGGTGCCGGTGAGGTTCGTCACCGTGGCCTTGAAGGTGCTGCCACTGTCCGCCTTCACGGTGGCGGGGAGCGTGTAGGTCTCCGCCGTGGCTCCCGCCAGGGCACTGGTGCCGCGATACCACTGGATGGTCATCGGGTCCGCAGAGCTTGCCTTGACGGAGAAGGAAACCGGGGCCCCCACGAGGACGGAGGCGTCCTGGGGCTGTTGCAGCAGCACCGGAAGGACGTGGTCGGGTGGGGCTGCCTGGGGGGTCGTCCCCCCCCCGGACCCGCCGCCGCATGCTATCAGGGCGCCCAGCAGGGCCGCGGTGGCCAGGGTGATGAGCTTTGAGCGAAGGGATGCCATGGCGACCTCGCAGCGGCTTTCCACGGCAGTATCTCCTTTGCCATGAAGAAAAAACATAAGCTTGATGCCGTAGTGATCGGTCACCGGACGGCTTCTCTTGACCCTCCGCCCGCGAGGCGATGGGCTCCCGGCCGGAGTCCGGTCAGGCCAACCCTTGCCCTGGTCTTTACCCTTACGCAGAAAGGCCCGGCAGCGCCGGGCCTTTCTGCGTAGGAGGAACCTTCAGGCGGCGACGCACCGGCTCCGGTGCATCACTTCGGCCTCGAACTCGGCCTCCAGGGCCTGGACCTGGCGCAGCACGGCGAGGCCGCGGGGGGAGACGCTCATCTGGCGCTCCAGCTGGTTGAACACTTCGTGCAGCCGCTCGGCGGTGGTCCAGAAAGCCGGGTTGTGCGATCGAACGGCGGTGTCCATGTGCATGGCTGCTCCGTG
>CAIRAS010000379.1 GCA_903876615.1 uncultured Holophagaceae bacterium | reverse complement strand
TTGGGCTCGGTCTTCACGTGGTAGGTGAACACCGCGCCGAAGGGCGGGTTGGGCGACAGGAAGAGCGAGTCCCCCTGGAAGGACTTCCCGGGGCCGCCGAAGGGCACGGCGGGCACGTAGGCCAGGGCCGGCCGCAGGCCGAAGAGGTGCGCCTCGCGGTCCAGGTCCTCGGCCTTGGCCTCGCGCAGGGGTGTCAGGTCATCAAGGATGTAGAAGCCGCGGCCGAAGGTGGCCACCACCAGATCCCCTTCCCGGGCCTGGATGGCCAGGTCCTTCACGGCGATGGTCGGCAGGTCCTTGAACCGGGACCAGACCTTGCCCGCGTCCAGGCTGAAGTAGAGGCCGAACTCCGTGCCGCAGTAGAGCAGCCCCTCCCGCGCCGGATCCTCCCGGACGGTGTAGACGCTGCCCCGCTCCGGCAGGCCGGCCCCGAGGGACTCCCAGCTGCGGCCGCGGTCCCGGGAGCGCAGCAGGTAGGGCTTGAAGTCCCCGGTCTTGTGGTTGTCGAAGGCGGCGTAGACCGTGCCAGCCTGGTGGGGGCTGGCGGCGAGGCAGGAGACATAGGTCAGCTCCGGCACGCCGGGGAAGCGGTCCAGCTTGCGCCAGGCCTGGCCCCCGTCCTCACTGGTCTGCAGAAGGCCATCGTCGGTGCCCACGTAGAGCAGTCCCTCGGCCTTGGGACTCTCCGCCAGGGCCACGATGTTACCGAAGAAGCTGGTGGATGTATTGCGCGCAACTGCATCCACACTTTGGACTTTGTCCATGAGCTTCATGCGACTCCGGTCGAGGCCCCGGGTCAGCTCCGGGCTCACGGCCTTCCAGCTGTCGCCCCGGTCATCGCTGCGGAAGAGCTTCTGCGCGGCGAAATAGAGGCGCTTGTTGGCATGAGGGCTCAGCAACAACGGCGCATCCCAGTTCCACTTGTAGGGCGCCTCGCCGGGGGCCGGCTGGGGCACGATCGACACGCCTTCACCGGTGCGCCGGTCGAAGCGGACCAGGCCGCCGTACTGGCTCTCGGAGTAGACCGTGTTCGGGTCCGTGGGATCCACCTGGGTGTAGAAGCCGTCCCCGCCCCGGGTCACGAACCAGTCGAAGCCGGTGGCGCCGTGCAGGTTCCGGGTGCGGCTGGGGCCACCCATGGTGAAGTTGTCCTGGGTGCCGCCGTAGATGGTGTAGAAAGGCCGGGACTCGTCCACCGCCACGCGGTAGTACTGGATGATCGGGAGGTTGGCCTTGTACTCCCAGGTGGCGCCCCGGTCGTGGCTCTCGTAGACGCCGCCGTCGCAGCCCGAGACCAGGCGATCGGTGTTGGCGGGGTCGATCCACAGGGCGTGGTTGTCCACGTGCTTGTACTTCTCACCCACCCGCCGCCAGGTCTTGCCGCCGTCCTCGGTTACCTGCATCCAGGTGTCCATGGAATAGACCCGCAGGGGCTCCTTCGGATCGCAGATGATCTCCTGATAATACTGGGCGCTGCCGCTCACCTGCTCGCTGCGCCGCTCCCAGTTCCGGCCGCCATCCAGGCTGCGGAAGAAGCCGCCGGCCTTGTTGGCGGCCTCGATGGTGGCGTAGACCGTGTCTGGCGCACCCTCGGGAATGGCCAGACCGATACGGCCCAGGTCCTCCTTGGGCAGCCCTTCCTTCAGGCGGGTCCAGGTCTGGCCACCGTCGGTGCTCTTGTGGATGCCAGAGCTGGGACCGCCGTCCACCATGCCCCACACGTGGCGGCGGCGCTGGTAGGTGGCGGCATAGATCACATCCGGATGGCGGGGATCCAACACCACGTCCGTGACGCCGGTGTGGGCATCGACGGTAAGCACGGCCTTCCAGGACTTGCCGCCGTCGGTGGTCTTGTAGAGCCCCCGGTCGCCACCCTCCTTCCAGAGCGGGCCCTGGGCGGCCACGTAGACCACCTTGCTGTCCCGGGGATCCACCAGGATCTTGGCAATGTGCTCGCTGGCCTTCAGCCCCAGGTTCTCCCAGTGCTGGCCGCCATCCAGGCTGCGGTAGACGCCGTCGCCGTAGGCCACGGAGCGCTGGCTGTTGTTCTCGCCGGTGCCCACCCACACCACGTTGGAGTCCCGGGAATCGACCGTGACGCAGCCGATGGAGAAGGAGGCCTCCTTGTCGAAGACCGGCTTCCAGGTGGTGCCCGCGTTGACGGTCTTCCAGAGGCCGCCCGAGGCCGCGGCCACGAACCAGGTGTCCGTCTTCCGAGGATCCACGGCGATGTCTCCCACCCGACCCGAGGTCACGGCCGGGCCGATGGCGCGCAGGGGCAGCGCTGCCAGGGGCGAGCCCTTGACCGCGGCCTCGTCCTTGTCCCCCGGCGCTGCCGCCACCAGGGGCGCGACGGCCAGAAGCAGGGCCAGGAGCGGGAGCGAGCGGAACCGGGACATGGTGCCTCCTATTACGATGGAACCACCATCATGCCTGAGATGAATGCCCCTTCAAGACAACTCTGCGGGGCTTTACCAACCGGAACCGGTGCCCTTGCCGCGCACCCGCCCCTGCCACTTCACGGTCTGGGGGCCGGGCTCCAGCTCCAGCGCCTCACCCTGCCCTTCGCCCAGTCGGCCGCGCAGCGTGACCGCGCCCTGGGCCTGCACGAACTTCACGGAGCGGTCCGCGCCGACAGTGACCGTCACCGTGTCCGCCGCCAGCCGCCAGCCCTGCCCCTGGCACTCCACGTTGCCGCTGAGGACGATCTTCTGGGCCTCGCTCTGGCCCCGCTCGGCCCGCAGGACCAGGTCACCATCAGGCGCGGCCAGGGTGCCGCTGAGGCCCTCGGGAAAGGTCACCACCTCACCCCGGCGCACGATGCGCGGACCCGAGAGCCGCTCCCGCAGGCGGCTCCAGGCCGCCGGGCGACCCGTCAGCGTCCAGAGCGCGTCCTCCCAGACCAGTCGGGCGCCCCGTACGCTGCCCCCGGTGAACAGGTTCACCTGCACGGGCCCCTCGATGGTCCAGCCGCGAGGATCCCCCTGCCCCGCACCACCGGTAAACGTGCCGTCCTCGCCGCGCCCAAGCACGGGGCTCTGGAGCTTCCAGCGGCGGGTGGCACGCTCGACCTCGATGCGCGGAGAGGAGAGGCTGCGGCGCCCCCAGCTGAGCAGGGCCTGGCCCTCGGCCACGGCATGCCCCACCGCCAGGTTGTCCGGCAGGTCCCGGCCCGGCGCTTCCCGCATCAGCACCCGGGGGGCCCGCAAGACCAGACGCTGGCCATCCACGGGCTGGTCCCAGATGACACTCCCTTCGAGGCGTAACCCGGCGGGCGTCCAGCGCGCCCCTTCAGTGCTGAGCTGCTCCTCGCCGGTGGGCACCGCCCGGCGGGCCCGGAAGTGCCGGAACTCCACCTGCTGGAACGTGGCCCCGGGCGCGGGCCGGGGAGCCACGCCGCCCTGGGCATCCCCGTGCCAGCCATCGCTGCGCTGGAAGGCCAGGGGCCCGGGCCAGCTCACCTTGTCCGGCGTCAGATCCGCCACGCTGGCCTGCAGGGAGCCTTCGCTCAGGGACGCCTTGACGCCCTCCAGGTGACCCGTGAGAAAGCCGGGCGCGGCCCATAGGCGATCGGCGTCCATGCGGCGGAGGGTGGCCGGGGTGACCCGGTCCGGGGGCGCCTGCCAGCGCACGGGACCGTGCTCTACCCGGAGCCGGCCATCGACTTCGCGCCGCCAGCCCGTCGGCAGATCCCAGATGCCCTGGGCCTAGCCCTCAAGCGACTCCCAGCGCAAGGGCGCCAGCCCCTCCCACTCGCCGCCGGTCCACCGCAGCGCCGGACCCTCGCCCTCGATGCGGCCCTTGCCAAGGGGTGTGGTGGTCCCAGGCTGGGCCACCCCCAGAGCCATGGGAGCCTGGAGCGTCCACACCCCCGCCTGGCGTCGGGCCTTGGGCGAGAGCAGGCGCCATTGGCCCGCCGGCTCGTCGAGGCTGCCCCTCACCTGGTCCAAGCGCAGGTCATCCTCCGTGCCCGTGATGGTCTTGTAGGAGAGCACCATGCGGTTCGGCCCGAGCTGCTCCGTG
>CAIRAS010000378.1 GCA_903876615.1 uncultured Holophagaceae bacterium | reverse complement strand
ACCTGGGCGTCGAAGCCTTCGATCTGGCTGCGGATGATGCGGGAAATCTCTTCCGCGCGAATGTCCATGAAGTCCTCCAAACCTGCGGGTGAATGCGAGCGTGACTAGGCGGAAAGAAGATGAGCTTTGAGCTGGCGGAGCTGGCCCTGGAGCGAGGCGTCCAGAACCGTGGAGCCGACCTGGACCTTGATCCCCCCGAGGAGGGTGGTGTCCTGGCTCCAGGTGAGGCGAATGGTCTTGCCGGTGCGGGTGGCGAGGGAGACAACGAGGGCCTTGGACTGGTCCTCGGTGAGGGGCTGGGCACTGGCCACCTTGGCCTCGACGATGCCGTCCCGCTCATCCACCAGGTCCGCGAAAGTGCGGCGGAGTTCGGGCAGCAGGTTCAGGCGGCCTGCCTCGGCCACCACCTTGAAGAAGTGGCGCAGGGTGACGCTCACCTTGGCGCTGGCAAGAATGGCTTCGAAGACCTCGGCCTTCTTGTTGGGCATCACCAGGGGCGAGGCCACCAGGCGGGAGAGGTCGGCGTTACCGGCCACGGTGGCGGCTACGGCCTCCAGCTCGTCTTTGAGTTGGGGCACGTTGCCCTGTTTGTCGCCAATCTGAAGGAGGGCCTTGGCGTAGCGCCGGGCGGTCAGGCGGCTGCTCACTGGACACCTCCGATCTGCTGGATGGCCCGGTCAAGCGCCTTGCCGGCCTCAGGTCCCTGCAGCTTGGCTTCGAGGCGCTTGGCGGCGCCCTCCACGGTGAGCTCGGCCACGAGGGCACGGAGGTCCTGCTCAGCCTGCCGCTTCTGGAAGCCGATCTCCGCCTGGGCCTGAGCCAGGATCAGGAGCGCCTCGGCGCGGGCCGCTTCGAGCACCCGCTGTTTCTCGGATTCCGAATCGGCGTCAGCCTTGGAGAGGATGCCCGCCAGCTCGCCTTCGAGCCCGGCCATCTTCGCTTCCAGTTCCTTCATCTGGGCCGCGCTCTCGGCCTTGTCCTTCTCCGCCTGGGCGAGCAGGGTCTCCAGCTCTTCCTTGCGGGCCTTGAACATGGCGGACAGGCCACCCTTGAGCATGAAGTAGAGGCCGGCGCCCCAGATGGCGAAGTTCAGGAGCTGGACGATGAACGCCCCTAGCTTCCCGTATTCCTTACCGAAGAGCTTCATGGCCGGGGCGTGGTGGGCAGCACCCTCGCCATGGGCGGCGGCGGCTGCATCGTGACCAGCGGCCGGGGCGGCATGCGTCCCAGGGGCGGCTTCATGGCCTGCTGCCGGAGCCTGGTGGGCTGCGGGAGCCTCGTGCTTCTCGGCGGCGGGCGCGGAATGGGCGTCATGGGCCTGGGCCCCAAGCGCAAGCGGGCTCAGGGACAGCAGAGCTGCGAGGGAGATCCGGGTCAGCTTGTTGGTCATGCTCAGGCCTGCTTCAGAAGGGTCTGGGCCATGGATTCAGCCAGGGCGTCCACCTGGGCCAGCAGGTTCTGCCGGGCCGCCTGCTGCTGGGTCTTGAGAGATTCCACCGCGGCCTGGCGCTCCGCCAGAGCCTTGGCCCGGGCCTCGTCCAGCAGGGCCTGCTTCTCGCGGCCAGCAGCATCCGAGAGCGCCTTGCGGCGATCGAAGGCCTGGGCGCGGAGACCCTTCAGGCGGTCCTGGTAGTCCTTCTGTCGGGCCTCAAGCAGGGCGGCGGCCTGCGCCTTGGCGTCACCGCCGGCATTCAGGTCGCGGTCGCGGTCCGCCATCACCTTGTCGAGAGGCTTGAAGAAGACCACCCGGAGATAGACGTAGAGGACCACCAGCAGGACGATCACGAAGATCAGAGCCGGCAGGTCGGGGCGCATGGGATCCGGCATCTGGGCCAGAATCTGCGCGACAGGCCCGCCCTTTTCAGGCGTTCCGAGTGTCAGATTTACCATTTCCAGCAGCGCCACAGGCCACCCTCCAGAAACATCCCAAGGCCTCGGCCGTTGGATCGACCAGGGTCACACCGACGCCAGCGTTGGTCCGCGGGAACCTCTGGCTT
>CAIRAS010000377.1 GCA_903876615.1 uncultured Holophagaceae bacterium | reverse complement strand
TGGTGCTGTTCTTCGTGGTGCTGCTGGCCACGGTGAACACGCTGCTCATGTCTGTCATGGAGCGGGTGCGGGAGTTCGGCGTGCTGCGGGCCATGGGCCTCCAGCCCCGGCAGCTGCTGGTCCTGCTCCAGTGGGAGGGCGCCTTCCTGGGCCTCTTCGGCAGCGCCCTGGGCCTGGCGGCGACCCTGCTGCTGCGGGCCGGGCTCAACGCCCTGCACCTGCAGATGCCCGCCCCGCCCGGCACCAGCCACGGCTACGAGCTGAACATCCACCTGGTGCCCGCGGTCTACGCCCTGGTAGCCCTGGGCCTCCAGGCCACCCTCCAGGTCAGCGCCCTCTTCCCCGGCCTCAAAGCCGCGCGGCTGCGTATCGTTGAGGCGCTCAGGCACGTTTAAACGCATGCGACAGAAAGGCAGAAAAACTCTCGCAGAGGACTGACGAGAAAGCAGAGGGTCGCCGAGAGAAACAGGCTAGTCTCCTTCTCTGCGAACCTCTGTCCCCTCGTCCTTTCTCTGCGAGAGTTTTTTAGTTGGACTTTGGGCTCTGAAGGTTCAAATGGGGCAGCGCCGGCGCATGGCCTACCATGAGCGAATGGCTGCGACACCAACAACCCCCGCCCCCCGCCTGGCCTGGTGGCTGGCCACGGGCTTGGGCAGCGGCTATCTCCGGCCCGCGCCGGGCACCTGGGGCAGTCTGGCGGGGCTGCTCGCCTGGGTGCTGCTGGTGCGGGGCCTGGGCTCTCTCGGTGCCCCCTGGACCGCCGCTGCGCTGCTGGCGGCGCCCCTGGCCCTCACCCTGGTGGCGGTCTGGGCGGCGGACGCGGTGGTGCAGGAGACCGGCCTGAAGGACCCGTCCTGGATCGTCATCGACGAGTGGGCGGGCGTCTGGTTCGCCCTGACGCCCTTGCTGTTCACGGTGACGGTGCAGCCCCAGCCCGGGCTGCTGTGGGCCGCACGCCTGACGGCGCCGTTCCTGCTGTTCCGCCTCTTCGACATCTGGAAACCCGGCCCCGTGGACACCGCCCAGAGCCTGCCCGGTGGCTGGGGTGTGGTCATGGACGATGTCCTGGCGGGCATCCTCGCCGCCCTCCTCGCCTGGCCCCTGGACCAGTGGCTCGGCGCCCAGTCCCTCATCCATCCCGGCCGCTGGGGCGGCTGAGCGGCCTCAGCCCCGGGTGTCTTCGAGGAGCTGTTTCCACACGTTGGGTTCGCTGAGGTGGCCGGACTCATCGAAGTGGCGGCTCTCGATGAGGTAGCGGTAGCCCTGCTCGGTGAGGAAGAGCTGCCGGTTGCGGGCGAACTCCTGCTCGGTGGTGTCGCGGCTGATGAGGCTGTAGAAGTAGCTCAGGTTCTTGTCGCCCTTGGGCCGGAGAATGCGGCCCAGGCGCTGGGCTTCCTCCTGGCGCGACCCGAAGGTGCCGCTCACCTGGATGGCCACGGAGGCGTCCGGCAGGTCGATGGCGAAGTTCGCCACCTTGCTCACGATGAGGATGCGCAGCTGGCCCTCGCGGAACTGCCGGAACAGCACCTCGCGCTCCTTCTCGGGGGTCTGGCCCGTCAGCACCGGGGCGCCCAGGCGCTCGCCCAGGATCCGCAGCTGCTCCAGGTACTGGCCGATGATCAGGATGTTGTCCTTGGGATGCCCCGCCAGCAGCTCATCCACCACGGCCAGCTTGAGGCTGTTCTCGGAGGCGATGCGGAAGCGCTGCCGCTGGTCCGCCACGGCGTATTCCATGCGCTCGTCCGTAGGCTGGGGAACGCGGATCTCCAGGCAGTGGGCCGTGGCGATGAAGCCGTCCTTCTCCAGCATCTTCCAGGGCACGTCCACCCGCTTGGGACCGATGA
>CAIRAS010000376.1 GCA_903876615.1 uncultured Holophagaceae bacterium | reverse complement strand
TAAAAACGGATGAACGAAGATAACTGCCAAGAGGAGCCGAAAGCAGGCCCTTGCAGGGGTCGGTCGGAACCTATCGGCACCATCCGTTTCCTCTGCCGTTGGCGGTTCTTCTTCCCCGGAAATCCCGGATGAACCTTTTTTTAGGCCTGGCGGCGGGCAGCCGCCAGGCCGAGGATCAGGCCCAGAGCCAGGGACCAGAGGGCCGCCAGGCCCACCTGGAGGTCTGGGGGGAGGCTGAAGGTAAGGGTGTGGGCGGGAATCCAGAACCAGAGCAGGGTCCACAGGGCCGGGGCCATGCCATCGAAGCCCCGGCGGCCCAGGATCAGATTGTCCTCCAGGCGGTGGAACAGCATCATCTGGGGCCCGAAGAACACGTTGGTGAGGGTGGAGAGCGTCAGGGACCACCCCAAGCCCGAAGCCAGGATGGCGGGCAGGAGTTGGTGGTCCAGGAGGGCCCGGGTGAAGCCCCTCATGCCGACGAAGCCCGCCTTGATGACCAGTCCCAGCAGCGCCCAGGCCAGCGCCTTGGCGGTCAGCTGCAGGGGGGTGCAGGGCAGGGATGGCTTACGCGCCTTGAGGCTGGCGGCCAGGACCTCGCCCAGGGTGCCCAGGAGCGCGAACTGGCAGGCGGCGGAGAGGAGCGGGTGAGCCTGCACCCAGAGGCGGTAGGGGACCATCCGGTCAGGCTACTTCAGCTCGCTTCGCTAGCGGGTCACAGCACCCGGCCATCAATCCAGCCGCCGCCCAGGACCTCGCCATCCCGATAGAACACCACGGCCTGGCCGGGGGCGATGGCCCGCTGAGGGTCGGCGAAGGTCACCTGGAACCGCCCGTCCGGCAGGGGAATCACCAGAGCCTCCGCTTCCGGGGCGCGGCTGCGGATGCGGGCCCCACAGGCGAGGGGGCCGACCGGCTCACCCTGGACCCAGCTCAGATCCCGGGCGATCAGGTCCCGGCGGTAGAGGTCCCGCTCGGTGCCCACCCAGACGGTGTTGGTGGCGGGTTCGGTGCGGATGACATAGAGGGGTTCGGAGGCGGCGATCCGGAGCCCCCGGCGCTGCCCCACCGTGTGCCGCCAGTAGCCCCGGTGGTGGCCCAGGACCCGGCCATCCAGGTGCCGGATCTCGCCCTCGCCGCGCCCCGGATCCCGGCCCTCCGCCTCGATGAAGGCGTCGTAGCGGTCCTGGGTGACGAAGCAGATCTCCTGGCTCTCCGGCTTTTCGGCCAGGTGGAGTCCCAGCTCCGCCCCGAGCGCGCGGACTTCCGGCTTGGTGAGGTGGGCCAGGGGAAAGAGCGTCCGGGCCAGGGTGGCCTGGGTGTGGTGGAAGAGGTAGTAGCTCTGGTCCTTGTCGGGATCATGCGCCTTCTGGAGGTGCCAGGTTCCCCCGGAGAAGGTAATGCCCGCATAGTGTCCCGTGGCGACGAACGCAGCGCCCAGGGAGGCGGCCCGCGCCATCAGGGCAGAGAACTTCAGGTGCTGGTTGCACCAGATGCAGGGACTGGGGGTTTCGCCTTCCAGGTAGCTCCGGATGAAGCCCTCGATGACGGTCTCCCTGAAGGGTCCTTCGAAGTCCATGACGTAGTGAGGGAAGCCGGCCTGGTGAGCGACCCTCCGGGCGTCCTGGAAATCGTCCAAAGTGCAGCACTTCCCGGCGGAAGCTCCGGCGGTCCCCTTGTCGAACAGCTGCATGGAAACGCCGATGACCTCGAACCCGGCGCGCTGCAGGAGCGCGGCCATGACCGAGCTGTCCACGCCTCCGGACATGGCCGCGAGGATGCGGTCTCCGGGGCGCAGGCTCGGGTGGCTCCGCAGGGGCGCCAGGGCGTGAGCGAGCAGGCCCCCGATCATCAGGTCCTCAAGCGGCGGAGCCGGAGCAGGGAGATGGCGAGCAGCAGCAGCAGGGGGGCCAGCACGCCCCAGTAGGCGGGGAACTCCGCCGCGCGGGCGGCCCCCCCAAAGAGGGTCTGGAGGCCCAGGAAGACCAGGCCGGCGACGAGACCGGCCCCCAGGGCCTGTCCCCGGCCCTGGCGGGGACCCGGGAAGGCGAAGGAGAGCATGGCCAGCACCAGGCAGGGGCCTGCCAACCACCCCAGGAGGCGGCCCCAGAGCATGTAGGCCCGCTCGGGATCGGGTGCCCAGGTCTGCCAGTGGAAGAGGTCCAGGGTGCGAGCCTCCTCGGCCGAGGCCGCAGAGCGCAGGGCCCGGGCAGGGAAGAGCCGGTCCGCTGGCGGTCCCTGGACCAGGGTCAGGCCACCCCAGGCCAGGGCTTCCGTGTGAGCCGAGCCGAGCTTCCAGTGCAGGAGGATCGGCGCCTCTCCGGGTGCCTTGAGGGGGAAGCCCCAGCGCTGCTCAGCCTGGAGGTGCCAGAGCACGCCGGTGGAGCCCAGATACAGCCAGGGTCGGCTGGTCGTGGGAGCCTGGGAGCGGTTGAGGATCTGCCGGTAGAGCTGGTTGGCACGGGTCATGGCCATGGGGGCGATCCCCACCTGAAGGATCAGGGTGAGCACGGCGACCAGGCCCCAGCCCATGCGGCTGCTCCAGAGCCAGCGGAGCAAGCTGACACCGCCGGCTCGAAGGGCCAGCCACTCCCGGTTGAGCGCTGCTTCCGACAGGGCCAGGAGGGTACCCAGGAGGAAGGCCATGGGCAGGGCGACCACCAGGAATGGGGGGAGATTCCAGAACCAATACCTAATGAATACATTGAAATGAACACCATTCTTAGAGAGATCTCCCGCGAGCGTGGCGTACTCGATCAGCAGGTTCAGGACCAGGAGGCTGCCCAGGGCCGAAGCCCAGTTCTCCCACCAGGAGAGGGTCGCCCAGTGACGCAGGATCCCGTGCTGGGTGCCTTTTCCGTGCAGCCAGCGGAAGAGTCTCTCGCGGGTGACCCGGACTCGGTCCCGGAGGGGATCAAGCACCGCCCGGAAGGGGTGCAGTAGAGGGAGGATGAGCCTCAGGGCGCGGCCCGAGCGATGGGGTTTGAGGCGCTGGTGAAGCAGCAGTCCGCCCCCAATCAGGAAAGGGAAGGGGACCAAGAGCAGGGGGTAGAGCGTTTTAAATTGGCCACTCAACCACATGTTTTCAAGGTTCTTCATGACCAGGTAGTAGAGGATGATGACGCCCAGGCTCTTGAGGATGGCCCCGCCCCTGTAGAAGCGGGGATGCCCGAAGCCCAGGGCGATACCCAGCAGCAGCAGGGCGGCCGAGGCCAGGGGCAGGGAAGTACGGCGGCAGATCTCCATGGCCGCCTGAAGCCGGAGCTCCGAGGCCTCGGGAGGAGCCCCCGGCAGGCCTGGCGGGGTTCTTAATAGCTTGATGAGAGCGGCAGAGCTTTCATAGCGAAGTGGTGTAGGCGGGAGTAGATGAGCCCCCGCAGGGATGCCGAAGCGGAGGACCTGCTTCTCCTGGCTCAGGTGGATGACACTGCCGTTGCCCGAAGTCTGGTAGAGGGCGCCTTGCAGCCCGGTCAGGTGGAGTTGCAGCTCCGAGGAACCGTCAGTCTTGGCCTCCAGGGCATAGGTCATAGAGGTGGCCGTGAGGTGCTGCACCCCCTGGGGGGTCGATTCCATGATGTGGATCTGTCCCTCCTTAGACACCCAAAAGGCTGAATTGGGAGCACTTGGAGGGAACCAGGGCGGGGATCCGGGGCGCAGGAAGCGGGCCTTGGCCTCCTCGGCCATCTTCACCCTGATGCTCTGTTGGACCCGGGCGGTGACGGGAACAAGGAAGTGGGCATTGAGGGTGGCCAGCAGGATCAGCCAGATGGCCATGCGGATCCAGGGCGCGGTCCAGGTCCGGCGGCCGGCACCCAAGCCTTGCGCTGCCACCAGCTCCGAGCCTTCCATCAACTGCTGGGTGCCCAGCAGGCCGCCCAACACGGCGGCCATCGGCAGGACCAGACCCAGGTTCTCGGGCAGGGAGGTCAGCAGCAGCGGCACCAGCCAGCGCAGGGGTGCTCCCTGGGAGAAGATCTGCTTCGAGATCGTCACCATCTCCCAGGAGAGGAGCAGGAAGCCATAAAAGAAGAGCGCTCCAAGGAAGGGGGTGGCCCAGCGTCGGAGCACGTAGCGGGTCAAGATAAAGGGCACGGGGGGTCCTGAATTAGCTTTCGATAATGTATATTATGTAACCTTGATACTGACTGTGCGATTGAAAACAACCGATCACAACACCTTTGCTTCCAAGAGATCGTGGATGTGGAGGACCCCGGTGGGCAGGCCTGCCCGGGTCACGACGAGGAAGGTGATCTTCCGGGCCTCCATGAGACCAGCGGCCTCCAGGGCCAAGGCGTCCTCGTCGAGGGTGATGGGGTTGCGGGTCATGATTTCCGAGGCGGTCAGGCTCAGCGGGTTGGCGGTTTCCCTTTCGGCGCGCTCCAGGGCCCGGCGGATGTCGCCATCGGTGACGACGCCCAGCAGTGTGGACGTGTCCATGACCGTGGTCATGCCCAGGCGACCGCCCGTCATGGCCCGGAGCACTTCCGTGAGCGAGGAACCGGCCTGGACCCGGGGCCAGTCATGGTGCATCAATGCCTTCACTTTCATTAGCTTGGCACCAAGACTTCCAGCGGGGTGATTGAGGGCGAAGTGATCCCGGGTGAACCCCCGTCGGGACATCAGGCAGCCTGCCAGGAGGTCACCCCAGATCAGCTGAAGGGTGGTACTGGCCATGGGGGCCAGCTCCAGAGGACAGCCCTCCCCCTCGGGTAGCCGGTAGGCAAAGGTCCAGTCGGCGGCCTGACCCAGGCTGCTCTCGGGCCGGGCGGTGATGGCGGCCAGGGGGATGCCGAGGCGGAGGAGGCTGGGCA
Organism: uncultured Holophagaceae bacterium; assembly: GCA_903876615.1. The sequence goes on along the minus strand of CAIRAS010000376.1, from coordinate 4,818 downwards.
GCAGGCGGACCACCTCCTCGCTCTCCCCACTATTTGACAGGGCCAGCACCGAATCCTGGGCCGTGACCATGCCGAGATCGCCGTGCAGCGCCTCCGCGGGATGAAGAAAGAAGCTGGGGCAGCCGGTGGAAGCCAGCGTCGCGGCAATCTTCTGGGCCACCAGACCGGACTTCCCCATGCCTGTCAGGATCACCCGCCCAGACCGGCCCAAGACCATGTGGGTCCAGGCCTCAACCTGGCGCGGATCCCAGGTTTCACGCAGTTCCACAAGGGCGGCCCGGGCCGCCTCCAGCACGGCATTTCCGACCGGGAGAGGTCCTGTGCCCTGGTTCTCATCCTTCACAGCGGTTACTCCGATGCAGTTACGAGCAAGGTGTTCATGCTACCAGCCATTCTCCCTCTCTTCCCCCTGCCCCAGGTCGTGCTGTTTCCGCAGACCTTCCTGCCCCTGCAGGTGTTCGAGCCGCGCTATCAGGAACTGACGATCGAGGTGCTCAACTCCCACCAGCACCTGGTCACCGCCTTGATGCGGGCGAATCCCGACCCGGGCTCCCTGGGGGAAACCGCGCCCATCTTTGAGGTCGGGTGTCTGGCTGAGGTGGTGCGGGCCGAACCTCTCACCGGGGGGCGCTGGAACCTTCTTCTGCAAGGGAAGGACGCGGTGCGCATCCTGGAGGAAGCTCCCGGAAAGCCTTTCCGCCAGGCCCACATCGAGGTGCTGCCTTTCCAGGCTGCGGTCCTCTGGCCTGGTCCCCACCGCCGGCGCCTGATGGATACCCTGCAGTTCTACGCGCGGTCCGAGGGGATCGAGGCCCAGATGCAGGAGCTCCTCGACCTTCCTCTGGAGGATGCGGGCCGCCTGAACACCCTGGCCATGGCCCTGGACTTCGAGCCCACGGAGCGGCAGTTCCTGCTGGAGGCGCGGGACCTCCCTACCCTGGCGGACCGACTGCTGCAGCTGGTGGACTTCGCCATTGGCGGGCGCGTCCTCCGCGGGCTGTGACCCGGTCCCAGTCTGGCCCCTTGCTACACTGACCCCGGCCCTGTAGCTCAGCGGTCAGAGCTGGCGGCTCATAACCGCTTGGTCGTGGGTTCGAACCCCACCGGGGCCACCAATGAAGACTCGCGCCACACTGTGTGGCGCTTGTTATTTGTCGGCATCGGCATTCACAGCCGCCCTCTTTCTGTATGCAGGCCTGACCTTTTTATCTGCGAAGATGGGCCAATCAAATGCAGCTAAAAAAGCATTCCTGCCCCTCTAAGGGCTCTATCTGAGGTGCTGTTTGGCGTCCGATCAAATCAGATGCTTGGCGTGCAAGGGCGTGATGAATGCCTCCGAAAGAGTCTGTTCCAACTGCGGACGGATGAACTTCACACAGAGCTGGCGGGACCATCACGGCAAGGCACCTGAGGGTGCCCAGGCGGTCCTCGGCAGCGACGTTACCGAGATCGATCTGCCCTGGGCCCATGCCAAATACTTTGGCGGGAAGGTGATGCATGGCAGCATCCTGGTTCTCCTGCTTGGCGCCACCAGCTGGGTGCTCTACCGCAAGCTGAGCTACCCGGTACCAAACTTTGCCCTTTGGGTGGTCGGCCTGTCGCTGCTCCTTTTCATCCTGCTGGTCTCTAGGCTGGGCCGAACCCGATTGCGCATCACCCCGAAGCGCCTGCACTTGGCCCGCGGTCCCTGGCCCTGGTTTTCTCGCCGCTCCCTTGAACTGGAAGCGGCCCATGTCCAGCGCCTGGACTTGAGCTTTTACCGAGCCGCCAGCTGGGAGACCCGGTCTGGCTACCCCGCCTACCAGCTGGATGCCATCGCTCCGGACGGCGCAAAGCACCGCATCTTTTCGCGCGTGCTGGAGGAGAAACTGGCCTTCGAACTCTACGGGTTCCTGTTCAAGCAGCTTGGCCTCTGCGAGGTGCAGGACGGCGTAGCCGAAGCTGACACCCTGGCCGAAGCTGACCCTCGCTGGGTCAACATCTATGTCGTGGTCTTCTTCCTGGCCGTGGCCTTGGGAGTGCCGGGACCTGCCGGAAAGCTGCCCGGTTTCGAGTGGCGCTGGGACACCGGCTTCTGGGCCGTTTTTGTACCCTTGGCCCTCTTGTTGACCTGGCCCTTGTATCTGCAGGCCCGGTGCGACCGGGGCACCACCGACGACCAGCCACCCCAACGACGCAAGCCCTACGCACCCTGGTTCTTCTACCTCGGCTTGGGCATCATCACCGCGCCACTCTTCACCATGGTTGCCATGGAGCTCTACACCTTGCTCAGGGGTCATCCCCTGAAGTGAAGCAGCGCAGGCACAAGAGTTGCACCCTCCACCAATTAGCCGCCTGGGATCGCCGCAGGCGATTCCGGCGAGCCTATACGATCCATTTCCGAAGCTCCCCCTCGGCGAACTGGAGGTGGATGAGCATGGCCTCACTGGCCTGCTGGGGCGAGCGCGCGCGGATGGCCTTCAGGATGGCGGAGTGCTGGTCGATGATCCGCTGGGGATTCAGCTTGTTGTCGAGGTAGAGCCGCCGGCGGGCGGCAGAGTTGGCCTTGGCGAAGTCACCAGAGACGGTCTTGAAGAGCCTTGCCAGGAGGTTGTTGTGCGTGGCCTCGGCCACAGCGAAGTGGAAGGCCGCGTCGAACTCCTCGCCCTTCTCGGGATCCTGGAGGTTGAGGCGCTCTTTCATGTTCTCCAGGAGGGACTCGATCTCGTCCAGTTCCTGCTCTGTGGCACGCTGGGCGGCCAGGCTGGCGGTGGCTGTCTCGAAGATCCGGCGCATCTCGAACATGTCGATGACCGAGCTGCGCTCCACGGCCAGGAACATGGCCAGGGGGCGGATGATGTCATCGGCCTCGGTCTCGCGGATGAAGGTGCCTTCCCCGGGGCGGATATCGATGACGCCCAGCAGCTCCAGGGTGCGGATGGCCTCCCGGACCGAGGCCCGGCTCACCTGGAAGCGGTCGGCCAACTCCCTCTCTGCCAGCAGCTTATCCCCGGGCTTGAGCTTGCCATCGGAGATGAGCTGACGAATCTGCTCGACGATCTCCTCGTAGAGGCGCTTCGTGCGGATTGGGGTAAGGTCCATGGCTCACTCTCTAGCGGTGGCGATGCCTGGGAAAGGGAACTGTGATCGTTTGCACTGGCAGGATGGTGGTCTGACCACTAGACCTATTGTAATCTTCGCGCAGGTCTTTTACTCATTCCAACTCATTTTGTTTCCCTTCCCCCCCTTTTTTCCGGAGGTTTCATGACCCCTTGGACCCAAGTCTATTCCCCAGTCATGGGGAATATCTTCCTCTCGGCCCTGGTGGCTGCGTTGCCGGTCTTCGTGCTGCTGGGCCTCCTGGCCAAGCACGTGAAGGCCCACTACTCAGCGATTCTGGGCCTGGTGACCTGCATGGCCGTGGCCATCCTGGTCTACAAGATGCCCGCCGGCATGGCCAGCATGGCCGCCGTCCACGGTGCCCTCTACGGCCTCCTGCCCATCGGGTGGATCGTCCTGAACGCCATCTTCATCTACGACATCACCGTGAAGTCGGGTGACTTCGAGGTGGTCAAGCACTCCATCGCAGGCCTTGCGGCGGATCGCCGCATCCAGGCCCTGCTGATCGCCTTCAGCTTCGGTGCCTTCATCGAGGGCGCCGCCGGCTTCGGCACGCCCGTGGCGATCTCTGCGGCCATGCTCATCGGCCTCGGCTTCCGTCCCCTCCAGGCCGCCGGCCTGGCCCTCATCGGCAACACGGCCCCCGTGGCCTACGGCGCCCTGGGCAGCCCGCTCATCGCCCTCGCCGGCGTCACCGGCCTGCCCTTGGATCTGCTCAGCGCCGCCGCTGGCCGCATCCTGCCCATCTTCTCCCTGATCGTGCCCTTCTGGATCATTTGGACCATGGCCGGACGCAAGGCCATGATGGAAGTCTGGCCCGCCTGCCTCGTGGCTGGTGGCAGCTTCGCCATTGCCCAGTTCGCCGTCAGCAACTACCACGGCCCCTGGCTGGTGGACATCATCGGCGCCATCTTCTCCATGTTCGCCACCGTCATGTTCCTGAAGGTCTGGCAGCCCAAGACCATCTGGCGCTACGAGCACGAGCGCGAGGAAGAAACTGGAGCCATTGTCGAGCAGAGCGGCAGCAAGGTCATGAAGGCCTGGCTCCCCTGGGTGTTCCTGTCCATCTTTGTGTTCGCCTGGGGCACCCCTCAGGTCAAGACCTTCCTCAATGGCGGCCCCAAGGGTCAGCCCAACTTCCTGAGCGGCGTCTCCGTCAAGACCTTCGAGATGCCCGGCCTCCACAAGATGGTCATCAAGGCTCCCCCCGTGGTCGCCAAGGCCTCCCCGGAAGCCGCCGTCTGGACCTTCAACTGGCTCTCCCTCACCGGCACCAGCCTCATGCTGGCTGGCATCGTCAGCGGTCTTGTGGCCGGCTTCGGCCCCCTGGAGCTCGTCAAGATCTGGGCCCGCACCGTTGGCCGCGTGAAGATCTCCCTGCTCACCATCGCTGCCATGCTGGCCCTGGGCTTCGTGTCCAAGGCGGCGGGCCTGGACGCCACCATGGGTCTGGCCTTCGCCAGCACGGGCATGCTCTTCCCCTTCTTCAGCGCCATGCTGGGCTGGTTGGGCGTGGCCCTCACGGGCAGTGATACGTCCTCGAACGTGCTCTTCGGCGGCCTGCAGAAGATCACCGCCGAGCAGCTGGGCCTCAACCCCATCCTCACCGCCGCAGCCAACACCACCGGCGGCGTCATGGGCAAGATGATCGACGCCCAGAGCCTCGTGGTCGCCTCCGTGGCCACCAACCAGCAGGGCGAGGAAGGCACCATCCTCCGC